>CAZVRH010000106.1:0-1501 GCA_964629335.1 uncultured Woeseia sp. | reverse complement strand
TAGCCTATATGGAAGCAATTGTAAAAGAGATGACTTGGGATGATTGGGATAAGAATGCTAAAAGTATATTTCAAGGGTTTAGATCGAACTCAGGAGAAGATTTGATCTTAGAGAAAAATTACTTCGTTGAACGAGTGCTTCCAGGCTCAATTCTCAGAACCTTAACTGCTGATGAAATGGATGAATACAGAAGGCCATTTATTAACTCAGGTGAAGACCGACGGCCTACTCTGTCTTGGCCAAGAGAGATTCCTATTGAAGGTGAACCAGAAAATGTATGCGCCATTGTGAACGAGTACTCAGAGTGGATGCAACAAAATAACATCCCTAAATTGTTTGTTAATGCCCAACCCGGTGCAATTACTACAGGAAGAATTAGAGATTTCTGTAGGACTTGGAAAAATCAAACAGAAGTCACAGTTAAAGGCATTCATTTTATCCAAGAAGATTCACCCGATGAAATTGGAAAAGCATTATCAAAATGGTATAACGATCTCTCATTAGATAGCTAAACAAGGTAAACTAAATAAATGAATAAAGTATCACAAGATAAGCCATTGGCTGGAATGAGAGTTATTGAAATGGGTCAATTGATTGCTGGACCCTTCACAGGTAGCGTCTTAGGTTATTTTGGTGCAGAGGTTATTAAAATAGAACCCATCACTGGAGACCCTGTAAGGTACTGGAGACTTACTGAAAATAACACTTCGTATTGGTGGCACAGTGTATCTAGGAATAAAAAGTCTATCACTTTGAATCTAAAATCTGATGAAGGTAGACAAATTGCAAAAGATTTAATAATAAAATCAGATGTCTTAATTGAAAATTTCAAGCCTGGAACTTTAGAGAGGTGGGGGATGAGTCCTGATGATCTAAAAAAAGAAAACCCCGGGTTAATCACTGCAAGAATTTCGGGTTATGGTCAAACAGGTCCTAGATCACATCTTCCTGGATACGCTTCAGTTTGTGAAGGGTATGGAGGATTCAGATATGTGAATGGTTTTTCTGACAGACCGCCAGTTAGACCCAATTTGAGTATTGGTGATACATTAGCCGGTTTACATGCTGCCATGGGGGTCATGTTAGCCTATATCCAAAGAGAAAAAGATCCCGATAAAAAAGGACAAGTAGTTGATACAGCTATTTATGAATCGGTCTTTAATTTAATGGAAGCGGTTGTTCCCGAGTATTCTGGTTGCGGAGCAATCAGAGAACCCTCCGGATCCACGATCACCGGTATTGTTCCAACTAATACATATCTTACCTCAGACGGGAAACATGTAATTATTGGAGGTAATGGAGATTCTATCTTTAAAAGGTTAATGGTTGCAATAGGTAGGCCTGATATGGCAGAAGATCTTAGGTTTGAACATAATCAAGGAAGAGTTGAACATGAAAAAGAAATTGATGCAGCCATCGAGAAATGGACCAAAGAGCACACCTCAGATGAAATTTTGACCACTATGGATGAAGTATCAGTGCCTGCAGGACCTATTCTAAA
>CAZVRH010000105.1:0-1525 GCA_964629335.1 uncultured Woeseia sp. | reverse complement strand
CAAATTCCAGAAGATTGTGAGCATTTCTTTGGGGATCTACCTGATTAGAATAGACTGTAACTAATTAGAGAAAATTTTCTAAAAATTATATCTAAAACCAAGTGAAAATGATGATCCAGAAAAATCGTCATTGGCTACACTGAAACTATAGGCTAAATTCTCTCCAAAATTATTAATAACTTTTATCCCAATATTATTATTTGTTTCTTCTGAAAAAGAATACTCAGTCTCATTTGTGACAGGATCGACGATAAGATTAGCTACCTTTGTTTTTTCAATGAAGAGATCATATTCCCACGCCGTAGCATCTCCAATTTTAATGCCAACTCTGGCATAAGCGTCTGTTCCATCTTCTATGTTTTTTATCGGATCTTCTAATTCCCATTTATTAAAACCAAGCTCTGCATATAGTTCTAATAATTGTTTAAAATTCAGTGTTAATCCTCTACTAGAAATATTACTGAATATGTCTGAAAGGGAGGTATGAACCCCAATTGCAATTGTTGTACCTGTCTTATCATATTCTGTATTTTCTGCTTCTACTTTTTCTAAATCTAATATTCCCTTGAGGTATATTGGAAGAGAGGGAATGTTCAAGGAAAGCTCTCCTTGATATGCTATGTCTTCATTATAATTAATACCTAAATCTATATATGAAAATGAATAATCTTTATCTGCTGAACTAACATCAATTGCAAAGATAGAGATGAATAAAAAAAATATTTTCTTCATAAGTTAGTCCTCATTATGGAATAGCTAGAGATTATAATTATATTATAAAAATAAAATTTAAACCTTTGATATGGGAAAATACATAATTATTTGACTGGGAATTTTCTTCCAATATGCTTTTCATTCCTTTGTTTAGCTAAATTAATTTGTTTTTGTCTTTCAGCAAACTTCTGTTTTCTCTCATCTGAATGAATGTTGTAGCAATTAGGACAGCTAATACCTTCTATATATTTTTTGCTTTTTATATCATTATCATCAATAGGCATTCTGCACGCATGACACATTGAATAATTCCCTTCTATAAGCCCATGTTGAATTGATACTCGTTCATCGAACACAAAACACTCTCCTTCCCATAAACTATTTTCTGGTTCTATGTTTTCAAGGTACTTAAGAATTCCACCTTGGAGTTGGAAAACTTTTTCAAAGCCTTCTTGTAATAAATAAGAAGATGCTTTTTCACACCTAATACCGCCTGTACAAAACATAGCAACTTTTGTTTTGTTTTGTTTCTCCATCAGTGGTTTTAATTTTTCCTCAACCCATTTAGGGAACTGTCTAAATGAATTTGTTTTAGGCTCTAATGAGCCCTCAAAACTTCCGATTGCATGTTCATATTCATTTCTCGTATCAATAATTAAAGTATTAGGATCTAGAATGATCTGATTCCATTTCTCAGGAGAAACATGCGTTCCTGTTATTTGCCCGGGATTTATATTTTTTTTACCCATTGAAACGATCTCTTTTTTTAGTCTAACTTTCATTCTCTTAAATGGTTTACCTAATGCTTCTG
>CAZVRH010000104.1:0-1656 GCA_964629335.1 uncultured Woeseia sp. | reverse complement strand
CCTTATTTTTTTTCGTATTCTTCGACAGCATTAGTTAATTCTTCACTTGTATTTGGATAAAGATATCCAGCAACTATTGAGCCAACCCCAATTGTCGCAACCAACAATCCAACTCCTTTTAAAATACCTATAGATGAAACTGTTCCAAAAATAAATAAACCAAGACCGACAAATGAACTCATTACTCCACCCCTTCTATAATCTATGGGTTTTTTCTTTTCTTGTAAGTCTTCCAGTAAGTCTTTAATTTCAGATGGATCTTGAATGTTTTTAGAGATCTCAATCATCGCAGTGTATCTATCTTTTTTGGTCCTACTTTCAAAAAAGAAAATAATTCCTACGATAAATACTGGCATCAATATTGCTACGTATGGTATGCCTAATGCTAATGTTCCTTCATCCATAATTTCTCCTTGTTTATGTGTGTGACAGAGGCCACACCATGAAATGTAACGCAAACTTACCATTGTTTGAGAGGGAAGTAAAGGTTACATATGGCAATTTATACACCCAATCTACCTGCCCATATGAGCGCTTAGTTGTTGACTACATTTATGGGCTTGTTGTTTTGAAACGCTTCAATATTTTCAGCGATACGATCCAAGGCTCGTTGCCGAGCTTCTTGAGCTGCCCAGGCAATGTGTGGAGTGATAATCAAATTGGAGTATTGTTTTTGCATTAGTGGGTGACCCGAATGCGGCGGCTCTTGATTGAGCACATCAATAGCAGCTCCAGCGATGGTTTTCTCTTCAATAGCTTGGATTAGAGCATGGTCATCAATCAACCCCCCTCGTGCAGTGTTAATCAAAATGGCTGACGACTTCATTTGTTTAAAAGTGTTCTCATCGAATAAACGTTCGGTGTTATCTGTTAACGGGCAGTGAAGACTAATAATGTCTGATTCTCTCAGGAAGGCTGTAAAAGGAACGCGGTCAGGACCCCCATCAGATTCACTCTTCCTAGAGAAGCTTTCACATACCAATATATTTAAGCCTAAAGCTGTAGCCGCTTTAGCTACACCCCGACCTAAAATCCCATAGCCAAGAATCCCAAGAGATTTTCCAGACAGTTCAGTGATAGGGTGTTGCAATAAACTGAAGGAGTAACCTTCTTGCCAATCTCCACGTTCTATCGAGCCACCATAATCCTTAAAGGAATGCATTAAGGTTAGGATGGAGAGCAAAACGTGTTGGACAACGGAGTCAGTGCAATAGTCCCTAATATTGCAAACCACAACACCGGATCGAGTTGCTGCTTCTAGGTCTATATTGTTCGTTCCCGTTGCGGTGACACAGATCAATTTTAGTTGTTTTGCACAGGCAAACACTTCAGCATCAAAGATAACTTTATTGGCAATCGCCACTTCCGCATCTTCTATTCGATCCAGGACTTCGGCTTTGTTTGAAAAAGGATGGATCACGATTTCAGGTAATAAGGCTTTAATGGAGCCAAGATCCAAGTCATCGGCATCCACAGTTTTGTAGTCTAAAAAAACAGCATGCATGTATAATTCCCTTAAATATGAAAACATTTTACCAACAATGATGCCAGATTTGCCTAGCATTCATGCTTTAGTCGTTATGAGCCTTACAGCGGTAGGTCTTTATATGTTTTCTCGTGACTGGATACCTATCGAGACCACCGGTTTAGTGATTC
>CAZVRH010000103.1:0-1695 GCA_964629335.1 uncultured Woeseia sp. | reverse complement strand
ACCACTTTTTAAAAATCTCAACCCAGACTTGGTGTTGAGGAAAGCTTAACTGGATCTGTATTTGTTCTCGAGAAGCTACCCGACCTTGAAAACAGTCTGAACGATCAAGGATGGTTGAAATGTATTGCTGATCTTTCTGACTTATTGGTGTCCACATCTCTCTATCGACCACGAAGTGCGACAAATCTGCGGTTAGCCTCATTTCAGGAACCTCTTCAATTAGCTGAAGAGCGTAATACAAATCGTTTAACAAGCTGTCCCTGTGGGTTTCAAATAAGATTTTAACCCCTGTTTTGTCAGCCTCTTCCATCCAGTCATAAACCAAGGGAATGGCGTCTTTGTAATCAATCGGCATAACACCGCCAATTATGTTTACAAAACAAGCGTCAAACTCTTTGGCCAGCTTCAATAGTGGGCCAAGGTCTTCTTTGGAGTATGGAAAAGCGTTGACCATGCAGCCTAAATTGTTCTCAACAAAATGCTGTTTTTTCTTCTGAAACTCCTCTATCTCATGGGCCGCTAAATCAATGGTGGCGCCACTAAAACCTGCGTCTTTTATTTTTTTAAAGTTGTGTTCGTCAGTGGGTTCTTTTTTTGTGGGGTGTCTTTGCTCCATAGCCCATAACGATTGATATATTTTTAAGTTTTGCATTTTCTACTCTTCTAAAAAACTCAATATCCCTGCCTCTTTCAGCAGTTCGTTTAATTTATTTTTGTCAGGGATATCCGAATATTCAGATAATAAAGCTGTGAATGACTTGGCATGATATTTTTGAACTGATGTAACTTTATGCTCAAACGGCTTACTGTTAAGTGTTATTGATAAACGATCATCTCCGTTTTTAATGGCTTCGTTGTTGGCTGCAACCCAAGGCAAGAAGGTTTGAGCGACCTCTGTGACGAGAATAGGCATTAATGTGTCCTCTAGAGAGGCCCACTGCTCAAAATCACCTTCTTTTTTTGGCTCTAGCATTCTATCTATCCATCTTTTTACATTGGGAGAATCTGCTTCAATAATTTTTTTACCTGTAACATCTGTCCAAGCATTATAAACCTGACCCCAGAGTGCAAAATCAGCTAATGCCGGCCTGGACCCAAAAAGATACGCTCTGGTTTCTAAGTGTTTATCCAAAAGGTTTAATAAATTAGAGAACGACTCCTCAATTGCCCCCTCAGTTGTTTTGTTGGAACCTATAACCCAGAGCCTTGATTTCATTCTTTTTTTAAACGTGTTGGCAAATATCTTTTTTAACAAGGGGTTTAACAACGGTATTTTCTTTGCCCAGGCAGGAACAAAAAGCACTCCAAATCGCTCACTTGCATATTGTTGGTCCTCTGGATAACGCCAGCGATAATGAAACATTTGTTTTACCGCCCATTCATCGGCATATTCCTCTAGAAGCCTGCTAATAAACGCAACATCGATATCTTTTGGTGTAATGCTTTTGTCTGTGTGTTTTGTTTCTAGTTTTTGTATGATTGGTGTTGAGTCTTGAAGAGCATCGCCCTCTGGGGTTAATACCAGTGGTACAACTTTTATTTTTGCGTGTTTTTCAAACTCTTTTTGTGTCGAGGCGTCGCGAGTGATCCATTGGTGAGGGATTTTTTTATACCTAAAATAAGATCTAACCTTTACTGAATAAGGTGAAAGCTCTGCGCCATATATTGTATACTCTCCGGACATCACTCTTCTCC
>CAZVRH010000102.1:0-1755 GCA_964629335.1 uncultured Woeseia sp. | reverse complement strand
TGAATGCGATGCTCAATTTAGCCAAAGAAGCGGATATTCTTATTGAAAATTTCAGACCAGGAGTGACTGATAGAATTGGGCTTGGCTATGAAACCCTGCATCAATCGAATCCTAATTTAGTTTTTGCTTCAAGCTCTGGCTATGGGGACGATGGACCCATGAAAAATCTAGCTGCCCTGGAACCACATCTTCAGGCGTTTAGTGGAATGAGCGGTATTACTGGTTATCGAGGGGGAGACGGACAGTTGATCAGATTTACTCATCTAGATCCTACAGGGGCAATTTTTTTCTGCGGTTTGATTATGCTCGGACTAATTGAAAGAGAGCGTTTTGGTCATGCCTGTTGGGTCAAAACCTCTCATTTGGCTAACGCAATAGCCAATATGAATAATAAAGTTTCGGAAGTATTGTTAGCCAACACCCAAGGAGAACCGCTTAGTAGCGGTTCTTCCACTTCGGCTCCAAATCATTGTTATTTATGCGAAGATAATAAATATTTGGCTATTTCTTGTGAAAATCAAGATCAATGGTTTAGTTTTTGTAACGTCATTGGCTTAAATGAGTTAAGTGAAGATCCAAGATTTATTAAGAACACTGATCGAATCAATAATCGCGATGAACTCGACGGGATTCTCAAAGAGCATTTTCGACAAAAACCGTCTCGATGGTGGTCTTTAATACTGACTAAAGCGAAGGTTCCAAATAGTTTTGACTTATGCTTCGATGATTTGCAATTTCATCAACAAATTCTCGAGAATAATTTCTTAGTGGAAGTGGATGGTGAACACACAGGTCCATTCTATGTAGGTGGCTTGCCGTGGGAGTTTAGTGAAACACCGCCTAAAATTGATACCTCGATTCCTGTGCCCGGAGGAGACACAGAAAAAGCAATTAATGAAGGGTTTCAAAATAAAGCAACAGAAGTCAGGCAAGAGCGATCCGATTCTCCTGAATACCCTCTAAAAGGCATTAAAGTGGTTGATACCACTCAAGGGTATGCGGGACCGTATCTCTCTTTTATGCTGGCTGAAGCCGGTGCCGAAGTTCTAAAAGTAGAACCCATTGGAGGTGACTGGTCAAAAGAGTTAAGCCCCCAAACTGACAAAGGAGTCAGCGCTTTATATCAATCATTTAATAGAAATAAAACAATTACTCAGATTGATCTTCAAACTGATAAGGGACAATCAGAATTTGGGTCACTCCTAGAAGATACTGATATTCTCATCGAAGAGTGTAGCCCCGATAGCCCTGAATCCAAAATCTATGACTACGAGGCATTGAAAGCTAAAAACCCAGCACTGATTCATTATTCTCTCTCAGCGTTTGGTCATCGAGGACCAATGAAAAATAAACCAGGAAGTGATCTTACAATTCAAGCTATGTCCGGCTACCTCAGAACCATGGGTGATGTCGGTGAAGAGCCAATTCGAGTGGGTGCTGATGTTGTATCTACATGCACCGCAGCTATGAGTCTTATTGCAATACTTTCAGCGCTGTATCATCGAATTCAAACGGGTCAAGGGCAGAAAGTAAATTCCAGCATGCTGGGAACAATGATGGCAATAAAAACTCTTCAATGGTCAGGATTTAGCGATCCAGACAGTTGGGAAGGCAATTTTTGCAAAAACGAAACCGATGGGTCAAATTTTGGCCAAAGAACCAAAGATCGCTCAATCTTTGCAACGCCATCTCCTGCTCTTACTGAAGAAAAATTTTATGAAATGATTAAAGAATTTGGGATGTATGAAGAATTTA
>CAZVRH010000101.1:0-1805 GCA_964629335.1 uncultured Woeseia sp. | reverse complement strand
TTGATCCCAGCGATGGGCTTGCTATCAGGGCCGTAGGTGAAGGTGAGTGTCATAGGCAATAATAATACGTTATGAGCTCATTATTAGTAAGTAGAAAATCTTTTAATATTGATCAATCTTAAAGCAAATCATTTAGGCTTAATAAAAAGAGATAAAAATAAAAGTTTAAAATTTTTTATCTTTTTTTAATAAAAATATTTTGTCCTAAATATTGATTTCTGATTGACTTGCGATCAATGTATAAACAGTTTTGTTTTTGGTGCTCTCTTCAGAATTAATGCTATTTTTTTCCCCACCAATTAAGGTGCTTTCAACAACTAAATTAATATCACTTTGATTTAGCTGTTGCAGCTGAAAACTTAATGTCGCTATTTTTTGATTTTCGAGGGTATTGAGGGCAAGTGGTGAAATCCACACTAGGTTATAATCATCAGTGCCTTTATTGTTTGCGAAGCTATGACCGAATATATCCATTTTAACTGCGTCATCATTTAACACTAGAGCTCCACTTGAATTGAGATTGAGCTCAAACGCAGATAATCGTTCAAATGAATAAAAAGACGGGTCGACCATAACATCCGCAGTGAATTGACCGTTGTTGAATTCTAAATTACTTAGGGTAATGGGTAGATTGTTTTCATTTGTCAGCAAAGTGTAATTATTAACAAAAACAGTACTATCAGAGATGCCTTTGTCTTCATTGATCTCTGGTGTTTGAGTGGTGATCGGTAAAGAGATGTTATCAAAATTAAGTTCTGTGTTGGGATACAAATCTATCTCATTGAGACTCTGATTGTATGCTATATAGGAGGTAATGTTTTCCCTGTAATTATTAATCAATCCATCTTCAAAGGTATCAGAAGCTACTTTTCTTATGTCTTCCATAAGAATTGATGTTGCAAAATTAAAAATCTCTGTGGTGGTATCTTGACTCGATTTCAACTCAACTATAGGAAGAAGAGAAGACATAATATCTTTTAGGTGAGTCACTAGATTTTCTTGAGGTTTTATAATATTTAAGTTTTCCTCAGAGCGAAATAAAATAAAGTGGTCTATAACCTTCCCAATAAAATCAGGAGATTCTATATCGACTCGTTTTTCCAAAGAGAGGTAGTTTTCCTCTAAAATTGAGGCAATCGATTTGAAAGCCATTTCACTTGTATCACTGTTTCCATATTGCCCTTCAGCGAACACCTGAATACCTAGAGCTAGGAGAGCTATTTGATTGCCTTTTTCATAGAGATAAGCATACACAGGTCCCTCGTTCTTCATAGCTTCAGGATCAATTGAGGACAAATCAATAGAGCTGTCTATTCCTAACGATAAATTTAGGTTAGTTCTGTTTTCAAAAAAAGTGAGCAGTGATGTGAGCGGGGTTACAGTCTTGTATTCTGTGTATCCATAGAGAGGCAATGAAAGTGTCAGTTTATCGACTAGATTACCCGTTAGAATATCAAATCCACCTTCACTTATTATTGTTCCTGGTTGATATTGCAATTCAAAGAGACCTTCATTATCGCTGTATGTAAATGGTTCATTCTCATCATTAATGAAGTTATTATTTCGATCAATATAGACTTTGGCATCCCTAATATAACCGTCTATAACTCTACCCGTAAAGATTTTCTGGCCGTATACAATCAGCGAAGAAGACGCAGTCTTATTAGATGGACCTTGGCAAGTTAAGAGAAATTCATTCGATCCTACCGTATTGATATTAATATTCTCAGATCCTGAAGGTTCTTTCGATCCAGACCATGCACCAGATGCTATGCAGCTGGAAGTGTTTTCAGAAGTCCAGGTTA
>CAZVRH010000100.1:0-1927 GCA_964629335.1 uncultured Woeseia sp. | reverse complement strand
CTGAAAAAATTTGTCGATCTTCATTGAATGAAATTTCAAGTGGTGACCCAAACCTTCAGGTATTGCTATGTGTATCCCTAATCAGACAAGGTCGTTCAGGAGCTGCCGTTAAAAGATTAAAACACACACTTAGAATGTTCCCTGATTTTCCTCAAGCACATGAAGAATTAGGCAACGCCCTCCTAGGGCAAAATAAACCAGAAAAGGCTCTAGAATCGTTTAAAAAAGCCACTGAACTTAATCCCAATAATGCAGATGCATTCATAAAACTTGGAAAAATATTTTCAGCTCTTGGCCGAAAAGAAGAGGCTAATGAAGCTTATGAAACTGCGTTAGCTTTTAATCCTACTCAAAAAGAACTGGCCACAGCAATGCAACATTTCAATAGGGGAGAAATAGAAGAAGCTGAAAAAATTTGTAGGGAAGCGTTAAAGAAACAACCAGATGATGTGAATGGTTTGAGACTCTTAGCTTCGATAGCTTCAAAAATGGAACAAAAAGAAGATGCCATAGTGCTTTTAGAAAGAGCCGTAGAGCTCAAACCAAAATTTGCTGGAGCTTGGGGTGATTTAGCTGAATCTTATACAGAAGTAGAAAGTTATGGTAAAGCTCTTGATGCTGTCCAAAGAGTCATACAACTTCAACCAGATCTGCCTTTTGGCTTTATGATTAGGGGCAGCATTCTCGGAAAAATGTCTGATCATGAAGGTGCCATAGAAGCTTATCATCAAGCACTCAAAATTGAACCCGATCATTTAGGTAGCCATATGGGCCTTGGAAATATACTGAAAACAGTGGGTGATTATGATAAATCTGTTGCTGCTTATAAAAAATCTATTGAAATTCAACCCTTATTTGCAGAAGCCTATTGGAGTCTAGCTAACCTCAAAACTTATACCTTTGAGGATTCTGAAATAGAAGCCATGGAAGAACATGTACAAAATGAAGCTATGCCTTCAAGTAACAGAGCATTTTTTCACGTCGCTCTGGCTAATTCGAAAGAAAAAGAAAAACGATATGATGATGCATGGGAACACTTTGAAACCGGGAATAATATGAGGAGACAGGAAGAAGTTTATGATTCAGTTCAAACACAATTAACGCACGATGCACTGATTGAGGTGTTTGATAAAGAATTTGTTGAATCTAAGAAAAATAAGGGCTCTCAAAGTAATGCGCCTATTCTCATAGTGGGGCTACCAAGGTCAGGGTCAACTCTTGTTGAACAAATCTTAGCAACTCACAGTAAAGTTGAAGGCACTAAAGAATTACCAGATTTATCATTACTGGGTAGAAAACTTACAAAATCTAAACCCAGGGGCATCCAATACCCGGAAGCTGTGAAAGAAATGACAAATGAGGAATTTGTTGAATTTGGAGAAGACTATCTGACTACAACTAAACGATATAGAACTGATAAACCTCATTTCATTGACAAAATGCCTAATAACTTTGCACACCTTGGATTCTTAAAATTGATACTACCGAATGCCAAAGTTATTAACGCAATGAGGCACCCTCTGGATAGTTGTATTAGCTCTTATAAGCAATTGTTTTATAAAGGACAATCATGGAGCTATGATCTCTTTGAGATTGGTGAATATTATTTGGAATACCAACGAATTATGGACCATTGGCATCAACTATTTCCTGGAGAGATACTGGATCTTCAGTATGAAAATCTTATAACCAATCAGGAAAAAGAAACACGTAAGTTATTGGATTATTGTGAACTTGAATGGGAAGACGAATGTTTAAAATTCTATGAAACAAAGAGATCCATCAATACTGCAAGTTCTGAACAAGTTAGACAACCAATTTACAAAGGAGCAATGCAAGCTTGGAAAAATTATGAAAGCCATATTGAGCCATTAATCAAAACGCTTAGACCCTTAATCGACCGATTAGATATAAAAAATTAGAACTA
>CAZVRH010000099.1:0-1936 GCA_964629335.1 uncultured Woeseia sp. | reverse complement strand
CACCCCCAATAAATGGATTGTCCGTCTCATGATGGTCGGCATGGACTAGGTTTATTGTCAAAAGGAATAAAGCAAATAGTTGTAACATTCGTTTATAAACACCTAGAAATAACATGATACCCTCTTAATTGGCATGAAAAATTAGCTCAAGATCACTTTACAGATCCTATTATTTTTATTCAAGAATCTAAGGCAACCCACTGGTGTCTGGAATCGATACGGTCACTGGCTAAGAATCATGAAAAACCTCCGTCACCGCCACCACCAACGTGCTCAAAAGGCAAACGCTTCCAAGAATGGTTGCAAACTTTACAAGTTATTTGCTCCTTTCCATCTTCATCACTTCCTTTCTTTTTCTTTTGCGAGTAAGTGGACTTGAAAGTTTTACAGTTGGGGCACTGTAATATTACAAACAATGCTCTTGAGACGAAAAGAATCAAGACCATGATCATAGTTTCGGCAATCATAAATTAGCGCCTCATCTTTCAGGCGGCATCTTAATCAACTGAATAATCTGTTCCTGAGAAGACTAATGAGTCAAGATGTATCTCACCAATACTCCTAATTTTACTCCCATCGCTTATCTGTATAATGTAATCAACTGTCCAAATGTGTTCTCCAGGTTTTTTACTCCACTCTCCATTACCCACTCCCGCTAAAGAGCTTCCATTCGGTAAAAAAGCCTGAACTATCCATTTGACTGGCCCTCCTTCCAGACTATCGTTCATTTCCATAAGTTCGTTTGGCCCAAATATAAGCGTTCCATACGCGATACCTGCAACATCTGATGTCCCTTTCCAATTGGTATGAGTACTTATTTGACCGTTAGCGTCCTCCGTATAAGTATTTGAGACATGCTCTAATGAAAATTTACCTATTTCTTCTCCCATCTCGTTTCTCCAAATAAATTCGAGATTGTTTAAGTTTACTCCGTCTCCTCTTACGTATTAACAGCAAGAGAGAGGTAGAGTAAGGTACTTATTGGTAGTGATTTTCTATAAATCTTTCAGTCACCAATTCTTCGGTACGTATCTCGGAGAGGGTCAAGCTCTTCTCCGTCTATAAACATTTCACCTATCCATCTGTGCGTTTGGCCTTGATCTGAGATATATCTAATTGCTGATCCAGTGATTTCTTTTCCGTCACCCGTGCTACCTGTAATCTTATAATTCCATTCCCCATTATCTTTATATATATAGTGAACAAATACATTGCCGCCTGAGGTAACTACATGATCCGTTATTTGCTTTCTGTACTCATCGTAGTAAAGAATACTTCTGCCTGATCCAGGGCCAATGTATTCCCGACCATTAACCACTTTTCCATCTAAGCCAATTTGCCATTCTGCATAACCAGTTACTGTGTCACCTCTCTCGCCGAATCCAGGCCAGTCGTTTATCCAGATGATTTCTGACATCCACCTGCCTTGCATTGCTTCGCTAAATTCTCTGAATTCTTCAGGTGTCGATTGCAAAATTGGGTCTTGGTCATTTTCGGCTGAAAATGCTGTTATGGAGATTAATGAGATGCAAAATAAATTCATTATCATGTGTTTCATGTACTAATTCCTCTAGAATTATTTACTCGCTTGTTTATTTTTTGATGGATCATTTGCTTTTAATTGACCAAAAATTTGGCAAATGCGATCTTTAAATCTACCATATACAACATGATGAAATAGTTCATGTATCGAACTATTTACCCTGAGAACCAACAATTATGCATAACTAGACCTTTTAAGGAAATAACGTAACTCCTACTAGTTATAAAAACTGTTGTATAAGGGTGTTTATACGCTATGAACGGCTTTAGGACGAAGAAAAGAGGGTAAACCAATGATTGAAAGACTAGCTTTAGTACTTCACTGGGTAGGATTTATTTGCCTATCTTTTGCTGCTTTCTTTGGGGTGATTCTTCAATCACTTACCAATACAGA
>CAZVRH010000098.1:0-1997 GCA_964629335.1 uncultured Woeseia sp. | reverse complement strand
GCTATCGTAGTGGGTCTGGCAATAGCAAATGTTCTAGACAAATTTTCTCATACGATCAAGGTAACCCACTGGATTAGGCAGGGATGGTTTCAATCAATGCTGTGTATTCTAGTGCTTATTATGATGCTTGGTTATTTTTGGGGCTTCTGGAATATGTTCTATGGCATCACAGAAATAGGTTTATTTGAATTTGTGCTTGGTCCCTTTGTTTCAATAACCAGTCTCTATCTGATATCTGTTTTTCTACCGGTCCCCCGGTTTGATGAAAACTCCAACGATATAGATGATTATTTCATGAAAGGTCGAAAGCCATTTTATATTCTCATGACAGTATTCATTCTTCAGTCACAACTCACTGCACTTTACTATCCCCACACTACACCAGTTCTTTTAGTGTTAAGCACCATCCCATTGATGTTTTTGGGCATTCAATTAAAAACTATTCGAAGTCAGAAAATAGCCTTGACTGGAGCTACAACTTTAGTATTTTTAATCATTACCTCTACTTTTATAACCCAAACTTGATTTGGTTTATTAGTTAAAAAGAATTCTGGAATTTTACTAAAGTAGATACTGAAAAATTAGACAACAATTAGCTTAAATGCTGGGAGGGATGAAGAGTGATTCCTTTTTTAAGAGTGTTTGCTTACATTTGCATTTGGACAACTCCTTTCCAGGTAGCATTCATATTGTGGGGTATCAGTATTGTGGCCCTCACCGATTATAGTATTTTATCGCTATCAAATATCGAATTCTTTAGGAACTACCTTGGATTTCTACTTCCTATTATTGAGTGGTTATACACATGGTTCTGGAATGCTCTCTTAGATTGGGTGTTTTCTTTGCCGATGATTTTACACACGACACTTAAGGCAATATTCAGCACGTGGCTGGGCCTTTGGATACTTAAAAATGTAAACAGATGGCAATAAAGTAGATTACCAGTAGACCAAACCTGTACTTAAAGCAAACTTGATTAAGAACATAAGGAGGTTGTATGACAGACCACCAGATCACTTCCGAAAATCAACTCAGAGCACTCTTGGGGGAGCCCATACATCCACTAGTGATAGCCAAGAGCACGCCTATATTAACCCCCGCCATCAAGAAATATATTGAACTATCTCCCTTTGCGGCACTCGCAACTCACTCCCCTGACGGTTCCACCGACGTGAGTCCGAGAGGGGATCCTCCTGGCTGGGTACATATTAAAGATGAAAAAACTCTAGTGCTTCCCGAAAGACCTGGAAACAAGCGCCTCGATAGTGTAATCAACATCATTAACCAACCTAAGATGTCTCTTTTGTTTATGATTCCTGATGTACTCGAAACTGTTCGAATCAATGGCTCAGCGATCATCTCAACCGATCCGGACCTACTTGACCTATTTCCTATTAACGGAAAGCTACCAGAGCTTTGTATAGTAGTGACCATCGAAGAGGCACTCGGACACTGCTCTAAAGCATATCGCCGATCAAAACTCTGGGATGTCGACTACAAATCCAAAGAACAAGCACCCTCTTTGGCTCAACTAATGTCGGATCACCTGGATCTAGATCAAGACATGAGTAAAGAGCTCGATGACGGCATTGAAAATGATACCAAGGAGCGAATGTATTAATTTACAAAAGGCTAAAATGGCCCTGCTCTCTTACGCAGTTTTCAAACAGAAATATTTAAAGCGCTACGATGTTTTCGGCCTGAGGCCCTTTCTGGCCCTGGGTAACGATAAATTCTACACGTTGACCTTCAGCTAGCGTTTTGTAACCTGTACTTTCGATTGCGCTGAAATGTGCAAATACATCTTCACCAGATTCACGCTCAATAAATCCGAAACCTTTGTTTTCATTGAACCACTTAACGGTTCCTGTAATTTTGTCAGACATACTAATATCCTATAAATAATAGTTACACCAACTGCCAACAATTTGGCGGTTGATAAGTTCGTGCTAGAAATTGGACCGTACCTAAAGACTGCAAGACGAGGTGTTACAGAG
>CAZVRH010000097.1:0-2061 GCA_964629335.1 uncultured Woeseia sp. | reverse complement strand
CTTTCAGCAGCAGACCTTAACTATCCTGAAGTTAACAGGAAGTATAAAGCGATAGTAGTTGCCCTTGAAAGACCATTTGATGGTGATTGGGGACTAAGAGCATCGTATACTATGTCAAGTACTAAGGGTAACTATGAAGGTACTGTTAAGTCTGATAATGGACAAGACGATGCCGGTATTACTCAAGATTTTGACCAACCAGGTCTTACAGACGGTTCATTCGGTTATCTGCCAAACCACAGAAGGCATTTGTTAAAAGTTTTTGGAACAAAAGCAATTAATGACAAAATGACTCTAGGTGTTGCAGCAAGGATAGAATCACCAAGAAAATTCGGCTGTATTGGAACACATCCAACCGATGTGTTTGCAGCAGAATATGGCGATTCATCCTGGTACTGTGAAGACGTGCTTACGCCAAGAGCGAGTGTGTTTGAAAGTGACAGAATTGAAACCCTTGATGCATTATTTACGTATCGAGTTTCTGATCGGTTAATTTTCAGGTTGGATGTGTTTAACATCTTTGATACAGATAATGTAGTCGATATGAATGAGTACGGTGAATCAGGTGGTTCAACTAATCCTCATTATCAAAAACCTACCAATTTCCAAACTCCAAGAAGAGTTAGACTTGGTATGCAATTTGATTTTTAAGACTTAGATTTTTCGAAATCAAATAACAAAGAAGGGTGCTAATTTAATTAGCGCCCTTTTTTTATAGAGGACCCTTTCTAAGAATGGTCCACCATCGAGCGATGTTAATGAGACTCATTAAAGACCCAGCAACATAAGTCAAAGCTGCGGCAGTCAATATCTCTCTTGCAAACACAACATCGCCCTCTTTGAGTATTTCTCCTGATTCAAGCATTGGGAGCGCCCTACTGAAACTCGCATTCCATTCAGTAGGTAAGGTCACCAAATGCACTAAAGTGCTCATACCCATAGTCAGGAATCCACCAATTAACATAATAATCCCAGGGCCAGGCAGTCTAGTGATTAAAGTAACAATCGGTGCTGCCATCAAAATTAAAGCTCCAAATCTTTGAGCCGGTCCCATTGTTTTTACCAATATCGTTCTTAGTCTGAAGGGAAGATAATTTGATGAATGCTGATGTGCGTGCCCCACCTCATGAGCTGCAACCACAATGGCAGTGAGCGAATTGGATTCCATCTTATCTGCTGTTAAACGTACAGTTCTTGACTGTGGATCATAATGATCTCCAATCTCCGTGGTTTCTACATCAACTTTATGTAATTTCAATGCGGTTAACAGTTTCTTAGTGAACTCTTCACCGTTATAAGGATAACGATCTGCAGGAGTGTTGTATTTTCTCATTGTCCTTTGCACCCATAACGATGGCAGGGTAACAAACAAAACTATAATTAAGAAGATAACAAAATAGCCCATGAATTAGCTACTGAACACGTTTGACTTTCACTCTCGAGTTATAACCCTCAACTGAGAGTATAAAACCTCCAAAGACCCCTTTTTCGATGGTCACGCTTGGATTATTCATAGAAACCTTAAAAAACCCATTTCCAGACTGCTCCCAGACCTGGCCGTTCTCGAGCCTAAATACAGTGTCACCGGTCCATCCATCAAATTGCCCAATAACCCTTGAAGTCATTTTGCTAATTGTATTGTTTTCAATCACTAGTCCAAAGCTTTCAGATGATTGATTATTACCCTGTGTCTGAGCAACTTTAGGCGCTTCCTCTTTTACAACTTGAGTGCTGCTTTGCATCTGTTCATTAGTAACATTATTATCTTGTGCTCTCCTTTGAAACAAGGACCTGCGTTTAGGTCTAGCAGCAGGTTCTGCGGAAGAAACCTCTGGTGCTTTTGCTAATCTGTCATAACACTGTAACCGGATAAGAGAGACGGTTATCTCTGAGCATTTCTTCAATTCTTCATCTAATGATTGACTTTCAACCGTGGAACCTGGAGTAACCACTATGTAAAAAATAACAGCGTAAAATAAGGATTTGTATTGTCTTTTCATTAAAAAGTTTAATATTTTTTCTCAATCATACATTGACTTAAACGCAGTTCAATCTAAAAAT
>CAZVRH010000096.1:0-2082 GCA_964629335.1 uncultured Woeseia sp. | reverse complement strand
AACATCAAGGACCCTCTCAAGGACCATTTGCCCCCTAGGCACCATCCAATAATGCCCACTTTCTCTGCCCCCAATTCATTGGTCAGGTAATCGTAAGCCTCTTTTAGATTGGCTAGTGCAGCGTCCTCATTCTTTGATAAACCAGTCATTAATTGAAAGGCTTCCCTAACACCTTCGGCTGATTTGCCGTCATATAAATCAACCGCCAAAGAATGGTAACCTAGGCCAGCAAGTTGATCCGCCATCAGATGGATATCCTCGTTCAGTCCCCACCATTCATGAATGACAATCAATCCTGATTTTGCTTTTATATTTTCAGGCTGACTGAGATAACCTTTATGCGGCTGATCTCCTGTTTGACCGTAAATAACCTCTGATGAAATAGTTGCACGTTGAGGTGCACGTTTGGCCCCTTCGGTGGTTGTAGGTGTATCATGTCGGTGATCTTCAAATTCTCCAAGCTCAAGATGATCGGTATTCGCTGATAAGTTATAGGTCGATATTAAACAGACGGTTACTAAAAGAATTATGGTTTTATTTTTCAATGATACTCTCCTCTTACGTTGCTCATTAATTATATGATGATAAGATTAAAATTGTGAATCTTGAGATAATTCTTGCTTTTATTGTTGGTGCCTTAATCGGAGGCTTTGCTACATTCAAACTCCTGCCAGGCTTCCTTAAATCTATTTTCAGAGACACGGCTCGAGACGAGCTCTCTGAGATACAACAAGAAATTAACAATGATCAGAAGCAAAATGAAGATGACATTTCAAAGAAACTAGAGGCCTTAAACACAGCAATCATCAAAGCCACCTCAACTTGGGACGCCAATACTAAGAATCTAGCTGAGGAAGTTGGTGATTTGACAAAATCACACACTCAATGGGCAGAAGCCTTGTCAAACCCAGGCGAACAAGGGGCATTGGCCGAGGAATCATTAAAAGTCATGTTAGAAACTGCGGGGTTTGTGAAGGGGGTTAATTTCAGTGAACAGCAAACAGAGAGGACAGACGAGGGAGATCTCAGACCTGATTTCTATGTTAGTACGCCTGATGATGGCACCATTATTATTGACTCCAAAGCCCCCATGAAACTTTATAAGGAAGCAATTGAATCGGATAATGAAGAACTCAAAAAACAGAAACTCAAAGAACATGCCAAGAACGTTCTTGATCATGCAAAGAAACTAGGTAAGAAAGATTATTCGGGTGCCATAGGAAAGAAAACACCAGATTTTGTCATTATGTATATACCTAACGTCTCAATCTATATGTCAGCGATTGAAGAAATCCCAGATCTGGTAGAACAAGCTGCAAAGTATCGAGTCATGATATGTCCCCCGTCTTTAATTTACGCAGCATTAAAAACAATCATGCTGACTTGGCAACAACAGGAAGTTTATGAAAATGCAGAAGAGATAAAGACTCAAGCACTGGAAATGCACACAAGACTCAAGAAATTCTATGATGACTTCTTTAAGAAAATTGGGACTGATCTAGGCCGTGCAGTTAAAGCTTATAGTAGTGGAGTAAGATCTTGGGAAAGTCGAGTTATGCCGTCTATTAGAAAAATTGAAGAAATGGGGATTGCTGACTCAACAAGAAAGATAGAAAGTGCAAAAGCTATTGAAGAAGATTCTGATGCTCTAGAAATAGATAAGATGAATGACTAATTTCTACTATTAATAAGTACATTTTATATTTTTATACACAGGTTATCTACATATAGAGTATTATCTTCTCTATAAATAAGGTATTTAATATTGTATCTTATTGTTAATAAATGATTTTTAAGGCTAATATTGAAATCTTCCTAGATTAGTTAATTATTTAATATATTGAGTAATATAATCTCTATTTCTATGAAAATCAATCACTTATAGAATTTACCTAATGTTATATTTTTTACTATATAAATCAATATCTTATGTGACTTCAGCATCAAAGATTCTACCCAGTCGTAAGGCCAGCGCTGTCCAGAGGATCGCCACCCCACCCCCAATGGCAGCCACCGCTCCTAGACCTAGACCTAAAACTTGAGTCAGGCCGGTAAATCCCCAAGCCCAGAATATATCACCGG
>CAZVRH010000095.1:0-2143 GCA_964629335.1 uncultured Woeseia sp. | reverse complement strand
CAACTGCAGAAGTCAAAACCCCTCCATATTGATCGCCTCCAGGTAAATTTTCAGATCTAGCTAAAACCAAAGCCGATTCACATACTAATTTTGATGTAGATTTATATCCCGGATCCCCCGATCCATAGATAGAACAAATCTTTTGTTCACCGTCTTCGGCTTGTGCGACAAAGGTCGATCTAAACCATCCTTTGTCTCGTGACTCTTCACTAGGTCCTTCTCCAGGTTTTAATAGGAAGGGTCGGACTAAATATCTAATGGGAGAGCTAATAATCATGACTGCTAGCAGTAAGCCGTAAGAGGTTATTCTGGCCAATCTTTTTGTTTTGAATAAGCCGTGTTCAATAAAAATAAAATCTTTACCGTAGGGTCTTTGATTTTGTTCCATCAATGCCGCTGATCGTCTGACCACTCGTGTATTAGCTATCGCCATCATTCCCAGGCCAGACCATCCATCCAACCCCTCAATCTCTTGAATCTTAAACCCATCCTTTGAGTGCTTTCGTTGCTTGTCTGAAACTGTATTTTTAGGATTTAAAATAAAAGGATCTCTCATTTTCTTAGACACATTACCCATAGTAAACATAGTTTCTGTTGTTCCGCCTGAAGCTGTCCCGACAGCTTCTTGGTAAACATCTACTCGACGGACAGGTTTGTTCAATTGAGAAACAGAATAATAAGCTCCTATATCAGAAGGAATTGAATCGTATCCACACGAAGGAATAATTCTGATTCCCTTGGACGCTGCTTCTTCATGATGTTTATCAATCAAATCTCTCACCCAATGGTTCTCTCCCGTAATATCGGTATAATGCGCTCCTTGTTCAACGCATGCCTGCACTAGAAGAGATCCATACTTAGCAAAAGGACCTGCGGTGGATAAAACTACCTTTGTCTGTTCGGCTAATCTTCTTAAAGCCTCAAGATCCTGTGCATCTGCAATTAAAACATCGCCTGAAAAGTTTAAATCTAATTTAAGTTGTTCTAATTTTTCTTTGTCTCTCCCGGCAATTGCCCAATTTAGGTCTGTATAATTTTCCTGAAAATATTTTGCACAAAGTTGGCCGGTGAAGCCAGTTGCTCCATAGAGAATGATTTCATATTTTCTGTCCATAATTTTTTTTGATCAATTATATAACAATTTTACTGAATTGCTCTTCTTTGAATATACAGATCAAAAAGTAGCAACACGCTTGGATAATTGTTTAACTATTATGTATAGTTTTTAATCGTAGCTAGAATTATTTTTTTGGAGAAATATATGAAAAAATTATTAATTTTATCGTTAGGTTTGGTGATGATCATTTCATGCGGTCAACCAGGAACATCAACTGATAATGATCTTACCTATAATCTTGTTGGTGTTGAGTTTTATAATGAATTCGTGCCGTGTGTCGGAGGATCAGATTTTAATCAAGAGAATGTTGCCAATATGATGCAACGCTGGAGATCTTTGAATATTTCTGACGATCTACTAGGTGCATGGGGATATGTTCCTGCGTCTGAAGAAAGTAGATTTGAGAATGGCTGGTGGGAGCTGCAATGGACATCCAAAGAAGATGCCGATGCTGCTTGGAGTGAATGGACCCAAGATGAGGAGGCGATGGCTTTTCTTGCTGAGCATGAATCAGTAATGGTTTGTAATGGCGATGACAGAGCCGGATGGGATTTTACTTTTCATAGAGATGTCGCATCATTTGGGCCTCTACCTGAGGACGGTTCATTTTATAGTCAGTTTTTTCCTTGCAAATATAATGATGGAAAATCATCTGATGACTTGATGGAATCTATTGCTTTGTTTAACAAATGGTTGGATCAGAGTGAGGCTACTAACTTCTTTGCTTATGGCATATACGCAGGCGATGGATCAAATGAATTGGCGGATTTCTGGTGGGGCAACTTTCATGAATCTGCAGATAATGCAGCTGCTGGTGATGCAAATTGGATGGAAACTGGAGGAGATGCAAGAGCATCTTTGGAAGCTACGGCAACTTGTGGTGTTCCAGAATTATATAATTCTGGAGTAATTTATGATCCAACGCTTCCAGCTTTCTCTAAATCATAACTTAGAAGATTTGGTTAATAGATATACAAGGTTATCTTAGTCACTCCCACTCAATTAGATAACCTTGAGCCATCTCTT
>CAZVRH010000094.1:0-2197 GCA_964629335.1 uncultured Woeseia sp. | reverse complement strand
AAATTGGTGGCAACAGTGGTGCACGGATTGAGCTACCAATTGTCCCACCAGGAAAAGTATATGCACCCAACTTCAAAAAGCCTTCTTCAAGCCCATCACTCGCAGGATATGAGGTTATAGACTATGGAAATATTACTGGTTATGCCGCGATTAATTCTATTGAATCTGACCCAGAAACCACTGAGGCATTTGGTCTCGCATCGAATACTGGAGCGGTTAGGTACCCTTGGGGGGTTGAGCGTTTTGAAGAAGAGATTGAACACCGAACTTCCGATGAAAATCCTGCATATACTTCTGTTATTGGGCGATACAAGATAACCGAGGAATTGAAAGATCGGACTCTGGATTTTGAGCAGAATGTAGAGTTTAGAAGTGATCTAGACAACTTTTACTTAAGTTTTCATCGTTGGGTTTCTATAAACGGTGAACTATATAAGGAGAAAGTTTGGCAGGAAGTTATACCTAGAGATTTTCAGTAGATCCATCTAAGATTTAGAAAATTTTTAAAGAAAAATCACGTATAGTTTATAAAAGTTTCTGGACTGATAAATAAATGAATGAAGTTGCCATAATCCCTTTAGCTAATTTATTACTTGGCTTTTTGCCAGTGATCTTATTGATTGGAATAATGAAGCTATGGGGGCTTAATGCTTTACAACCGATCTATGCTAACTTCAGAATGCTCATACAACTTTTATTGATTGGTTATGTGCTTACTTATATCTTTGAAACGGACCAACCCATTA
Organism: uncultured Woeseia sp.; assembly: GCA_964629335.1. GTDB lineage: Bacteria > Pseudomonadota > Gammaproteobacteria > Steroidobacterales > UBA11654 > CACPJA01. Next base: position 1,451 of record CAZVRH010000094.1, on the reverse strand, counting down.
TTATTTTACTTGTGATCTTGTTCATGATTCTGATGTCTTCATGGATTGCTCTTCGGCCTCTTCAGGAAAGAGGAATCAAAGCATTTTTGGTTGTCGTTGCCTCATTAGGATTAAGCGGCTTGGCTGTTTTGTTTCTAATTAGCCAATTCATCGTGGAATTACCTAGATGGTTTGAACCAAGTTTTATCATACCAATAGCTGGAATGATTTTTGCAAATAGCATGAATACAGTAAGCTTAGCCGGTGAACGGCTTTTCACAGAACAAGAGAGAGGAAAAAATTACCAAGAAGCCAGAAAAATCGCATTAGAAACAGCTATGATTCCTCAAATTAATGCTTTATTAGCTGTCGGCTTAGTGTCACTACCTGGGATGATGACAGGACAGATTTTGTCTGGCATTGAGCCGCTGACTGCAGCTAGATATCAGATCATGGTAATGTGCATGATATTTAGCACAGCTGGTTTGTCAGCGGTAACATATATGAGTCTTAAGAAATCTTAAAAAAAAACATTTATTAATAATTTGAAGGAAAAAAAATAAAAAAGATTGTTCTAATTCTAAGTTGCTTAGTTTGCTCTAATCTATGGGCTGACTGGTTGCTAATTGACTCAATAGTAATGGGACCAAATTTTATAGACTATAAAGGAAGAAGTGCTAAAGGTTCGAAAATGAAGGTATACATTGAAGATACAAAAATTACAAAACATGAAAAAGGAATATATGAACCCTTTCTTCTAGCTGATGTGACTTATAGGAGGGAGAATTGGTCTTCTATCAGCAAATTTGATTTGCACTGTAGTGAAGATACTTTCCAAATAGTAAACACCACTATCTATTCTGAACCAATGGCTAAAGGTGAGATTCTAGATCAATATGCTCCTTTTGAAGATGGTTGGTTCGTTTTTGGTCCATATGTGAGTGGACCAGAGCATGGGTTTTATAGTCATTTTGCAGAACAAATGTGCACAATATTTTTTTCAATTGATGAAAATATTCCCATCAAGAAAGGCAATCATAATAAAGGGGATTACAATCATTAATATAATAAAGGGGATAAAGGAGTAAAAAATGGCAACTAATATTGGTGGATATATTTCTATTGGTACAAATGATTTAGAAGCAGCTCGAGAATTTTATGACAAGCTTTTTGAGCCAATGGGTATAAAGAGTTTTAGAGGCAACGACAGGTCTTATTTCTATAGATTCGAGGAAACAAACACTTACTTTGCTATTTTTGTTCCCTTTGATGGCAAGGAAGCAACTGTCGGTAATGGATCTATGACTGGTATTACTTTTGATTCAAGAGAGGAAGTTGATCAAATATATAAAATAGCTATCGAATCTGGGGCTACAAATGAGGGTAAACCAGAACAAAAAATGGCCACATTTTATGGTGGGTATATCAGAGATTTAGATGGAAATAAGTTGGTTTTCTGTAAAATGGGATAA
>CAZVRH010000093.1:0-2214 GCA_964629335.1 uncultured Woeseia sp. | reverse complement strand
GATCTAGGCAAATATAGAACCTGTATTGATGATGAACTTAAGATGATTTCTCCAGAACTAGAAAATTATGCAGAAATAGCGGAAATGCAGACAAAGAAATATAATGCATCCATTGAGGATGAAGAAAAACTGGCGGAGGATTGGGGAGCCGCAGTTAAAGCATTTAAATCACAATAACCAAAGAATATCCAGAAACTCTAGCAATCAAATCAAGTTGTGTCTAAAACCATCACCATTACAGGGGCAGCTGGCCAAATAGGTTACCAATTAGCTTTTCGTATAGCATCGGGTCAACTCTTGGGTGCCGGAACAAAAATTAACCTCAATCTCTTAGAAATAACTCCGGCTCTTGAAGCCCTACAAGGCGTGGCAATGGAATTAGAAGATTGTGCATTTTCAACACTCGGTAAAGTAGTTACAACGGATGATCCATCAATAGCCTTTGGTGACTCAAACTTTGCTTTCCTTGTTGGCGCCAAACCAAGAGGTCCTGGAATGGAACGCAGTGACCTATTAATTGAAAATGCCCAAATATTCTCAGCACAGGGAAAAGCGATTAATGACAATGCTGATCAGAACATCAAGGTATTGGTTGTGGGCAATCCGGCCAATACCAATGCCCTGATTGCAGCGTCCAATGCACCTGATGTTGACTCTAGATCCTTCAGTGCGATGATGCGTCTTGACCATAATAGAGCCATTGCCCAGTTAGCAACAAAAACAAGCTCCCATAGCAGTGAAATTAAAAAAGTTGTTATATGGGGCAACCATTCAACAACTCAATACCCTGATATTACTCATGCTCTTATTGGGTCTCAAAAAGCCACAGATCTTGTAGATCAGGATTGGATTAGAAATGAGTTTATTCCCAGAGTCCAAAACAGAGGCGCTGAAATTATTAAAGCAAGAGGACTATCCAGTGCTGCTTCAGCTGCTTCTGCAGCGATCGATCATATGCGAGACTGGGAACTCGGAAACTCTCAGGATGACTGGTTAAGCATGGCGATCCCCAGTGATGGCAGTTACGGAATCTCTGAAGGAATAATGTTCTCCTACCCTATTCTATCTTCTGGAGGAGACTATTCTATAGTTCAGGGTTTGGATCTCGATGAATTTAGCCTAGAGTCGATAAAAGCGAGTGAAAAGGAGCTTTTAGAAGAGCGAGAAGCTATTAAACACCTTTTGTAATCTTAGACAACTTAAAATCTTAGTAGTAGAATCCACGGTCCAACCTTTAAAGAAGATAAAATAGGCTGTATAACTTTAGTTGAAGATTATGTTGAGTTTTATAATTTGGGCTTTGATTACAATAACTACTCTGGTAGTTCTTGCTTATCGTTCTGTTGAATTACGCACCAGCACGATATCCCTAGGCGTCTTGCTCATAGCGTACACACTAATTGGTGATCCTGCGAGAATCTACCTTGTATTATTATGGGTTCTCTTTGGCTTATTGGTTTCAGTAAATATTCCTGAAATTAGACGCAATTACTTTAGTGCAAGAATTCTGAAACTCTATAAAGCAGTATTACCGAATATTTCAAAAACAGAGCAAGAGGCTATTGATGCAGGAAATGTGTGGTGGGATGCAGAGTTATTTACAGGAAATCCCAACTGGGAGATCTTAAGGCAGAATCCCAAACCGAATTTACCCGCAGAAGAACAAGCCTTCTTAGATGGTCCAGTTAACACAGTTTGTGAAATGATTGATGAATGGAAAGTGGTGCATCAAGACTATGATCTTCCTGAAGAGGTTTATGATTTTGTCAAAAAAGAAGGGTTCTTTTCTCTCATTATTCCAAAACAATATGGAGGCTTAGAATTTACCCCTCTGGGAGTGGCCTCTGTCATGGCTAAAATTGGCTCAAGGAGCCCAACACTCAGCTCAATGGTTGGAGTACCAAACTCATTAGGGCCTGCAGAATTATTAATGCATTATGGCACTGAAGATCAAAAGGACGATCTGCTTCCAAAACTAGCCACCGGTGAGCTGATTCCATGCTTTGCTCTTACTGGTCCATATGCGGGTTCGGATGCTACCTCCATTCCTGATACTGGGATAATCTGCAAAGGAGTTTTTGAAGGTGAGGAAATCACTGGCATTAAACTGAATTTCAACAAGAGATACATCACTCTAGCTCCAATATCAAATTTAATTGGTTTGGCATTTAAATTATCAGATCCGGATCATCTCATTGGAGAAACAACTGATTA
>CAZVRH010000092.1:0-2270 GCA_964629335.1 uncultured Woeseia sp. | reverse complement strand
GATTAAATAGGTATTATATTCTGGGTATTTTATAACCCAATATTACATTATGTCAGGACCCTTAAAAGGCCTTAAAATAATAGAGCTAACCAGTGTTGTATTAGGACCTTGGGCTGCTCAAATCCTTGCAGATATGGGTGCTGAAGTTATTAAAGTTGAGGCACCGTTTGGTGACAGTAATCGACAATTAGGGGCTTCACGTAATCCAAATATGGCGGCTCTTTATCTCTCAAACAATAGAAATAAGAGAAGCTTAGTTCTTGACCTGAAACAGGCAAGTGCACGCGATGCTCTGTTGACTATCATTAAGGACTGTGATGTTTTTCTTCACAATAATCGCCCCCAAGTTATGACCAAACTCAAACTTGAATATAACGATGTCAAATCAGTTAATGAGAATATTATTTATTGCGGTACATATGGTTATAGTAAGGATGGACCATACGGAGAAAAGGGTGCGCTCGATGATTCGATACAAGCTGCTAGTGGAATTGCTGCTCTAAATGAATTGGTGCTAGGAGAACCTCGATATTTACCAACCGTGGTTGCTGACAAAACCACTGCCATCACAGTTGTTTATTCAATATTAGCAGCATTGTTTCACCGTGAACGAACAGGCAGTGGTCAAGAAGTTGAAGTACCAATGTTTGAGACCATGGTTTCGTTTGTGATGGCTGAACACATATGGGGAGAGGTCTTTGAGCCCCCATTGGGCAAAGCCGGTTACACTCGCTTAATGTCCCATCATCGGAAACCGTACAAAACCAAAGACGGCTATATTGCTGTTTTGCCTTATATGAATAACCATTGGAAGACCTTCTGTGAAAAAGCAGAAAGACAAGATTTGATTGAAGATGATCGATTTAAAAATCTGTCTTCTAGAGTTGAAAACATTGATGATACCTATTCAGAAACAGGGAAGATTTTGTCTACAAAAACAACTCAGGAATGGTTAGATATTTTTGCTGATACCAAAGTCCCTGTTATTGTTGTGAATAGTCTTGATGATCTATTTACTGATCCACATTTAGAAGCGGTTGGTTTTTGGCAAGATTTTGATCACCCAACGGAAGGTAAACTAAAGATGCCAGGCTTTCCGGCAAAATTTTCAAAAACTCCAGCCTCAATTCGCAAACACGCACCAAATTTTGGTGAGCACAGCTTAGAAATTTTAGCAGAGGCAGGGATCGATGAAGAGACAATCAAGCAAATGATTGAGTCTAAGGCGACATTAGTGTCTGACTAGATATTTTCTCTAAAGCTTTTTAGATCTTCAATAACTTCGCTGGTGTGAATATCAGGATCAACCTTGCTGTAACGCTTTAAAATTTTGCCTTGTGGATCAATAATAAAAGATTGTCTTTTAGCCATTGTCATCATCATGAATTTCCCAAGTACGCCATAATCATCAGCACACTTTTCAGTAACATCGGCAAGAATAGGGTAGGGAAGACTGTATTTTTCACTGAATTCTTGGTGTGAATCAACATCATCAAGGCTGACTCCTAATATTTGAGTGTTCAGTGCTTTAAATTCGAAAATATTGTCTCTAAAGCTACACGCTTCAGTGGTACATCCTGGTGTACCGTCTTTAGGATAGAAGAATAAAACCACATACTGACCTTTATAATCTTCCAAAGTATGCCATTCACCGTTCTGATCTTGCAGATTGAAATTTGGTGCTAAATCGCCCTCTTTGAGATCTGATCCTGAGAAAACGCTTGTGTATAAAACCAATGAAACCAAACTTATTCCTATTACAAACGATGTAATTGCCTTATTCATATTTTTCACCATAATTAAAAATTAAACTTATTCTACATTAACCAATAGGTATTATTGTTAATATTTACATATGAAGATGTTCGAAAATAAAGTGGGTTTGGTTCTCCCTGGTGGAGGGGCAAGAGGGGCATATCAAATTGGCGTATTAAAAGGGATTAATGAAATTCTACCAGATAAAGTTAAAAACCCTTTTAGTGTCATCAGTGGCACATCAGTCGGTGCTATTAATGCCAGCGTAATAGCATCAAAAGCAGACTCTTTTATTGATGCAGTTGATTTACTGAATCATATTTGGGGTAACTTTAAAACTAATCAAGTATATAAAACAGATAGTCCAACGATGTTCAAAAGCAGCTTACACTGGCTAGTTACTATTGTTTCCGGAGGAACCTTAGTAAAGAATCCCAAGTCATTGCTGAATAATGCACCCTTAAGAAACCTGTTATCTGACAACATTAATCTTGATCATATAAGATCAAATATTG
>CAZVRH010000091.1:0-2320 GCA_964629335.1 uncultured Woeseia sp. | reverse complement strand
ACCAAGAACTTGAGTATCGAATGTAGCTATCCCTTTGTCCCAATTGACCTGAATGCTTTGTCCACCTGGTACCTTAAACACTGAATCATACTCTCTAGACAGATCATTAAATATGTAAGCTCTGATCTTGTCTTTATGTTCAATTTTAGAAACATCAATAGGGATTGATATCGAAGCAGGCGAGTTCACAATTGTTCGATAGGGTCCAAAATATATAGCTTCAGAAATCGCATTTGTCATTATGGGTAAAGTATCATCAGAATTAATTTTAGCTTGCGTGCCAATGAGAGCAGTAAAATCAAACCAAGCACTGATTAGGTGGCTATTGTAGTTAATAAACTCATTAAACGGTCTTATGGCATTAGCGTCCGTGTAAGGGTCACTTGAGTTGCTATGTCTGTAACTGTTTTTATAGGAGAAAGATTCTGGTTTATTTGGGTGTGAATCTGGTCGGATAAGCAGTTTGGTTCCTTTAAGCTCACCACTTTTAATTTCAACTAAGCCCCCGTCCATATAGCTAATGTCACCGCTTGCCATTATTTCAATGCCTAAATCTGGTAATACTCCAAATTGCTCAATTCCTCCTCTAATTCGCTGAGCATAGCCAATATTAAATTCTTCTTTCACCTCATCAAAGGCCTCCATCAAAGTAATTGTTGAATAACCCGTTGGGCAGTTTAGTCCTTGATCTAGAATTTGATCAAGCAACCCATTCTCATCGTATTGTTCACACCAAGTTATATCAAAAATACCCTGATTCATTTCTTCAATGCTATTGAGTGGTAAGTTGTTCAGTTCTCGAATCTTCAGTGAAGTGTCCTGACCGTTGTAATACCAGTGAGAAGGGACAATGATAATATTTTTTCTTTTATCAATATGGATAGCTTGTCTTAATTGATCTCTTATCGTTTCAAATCGTAATGTGTCTTCAGGGTGACCAAAAATAGGACTAGGAAATCTGGAGTAACCATACAAGCTATTGGTTCGACTATCGTTGCTTCCAAAGCCATCAGATCGATTGAAATTGATGTTCCAACGACCACCTTGATTGACATCATAAACAGCCTCCACATAGCGTTTAAAGCTAAGGTAGTTATTAAAAGCATTTTCATGATAGACCTCTTTGATCCAAGGATGAGGTGCACCAAGCGGCCCTTCAGGATTTCTACCTGGCCATGGCAGACCATAGGTTGCATAAATTAAGGAGATTTCTTCTCCATCTGGGTATTGCTCTATATAGCGCTTCATATTGTGTAACAGCATCAAGTTGTATTCAGGAGTTCGTCCAACTTGTCTAATTTGTTTAAGTGCTACTCGCTCTTTAAGACCGGATTGACACAATCTATAGTCGACCTTATTACGTGTCATAAAATGATTCGCATAGAAGTTATGATCGGTGGTTTCTCGAGTGAGAAGCATCTTAGTAAAGCCTCCCCATCTAGCCATTGCCCAAGCTACATCATCATGCCTTGCCGAATAACCAGCATTTTTCTCATACATCCCAAATCTAATTTTTACTCGGTTACCAAAATTGTTTTTCATAAAATCAGTAAGGTACTCTTCCATAAAATCTGTCATTGGGTGCATGCCTGTCGATTCTTTATTTGCACCTAATAATTTATTAATTCGTCGATAGAAAACCACATCCTGTTCTCTAACATCTTGAATTCCATTAGGAGTCAAGATTTTATAATAATCTGGTAGTGGGTCTAACCCGTCTCTAGGGTCTACTGAAAGGATATTTCTTCTTCCATATCCATCTCCCGAACCGGTTACTTTTATTCGTTCATACTGATCCGCCTCTTCTTTAGATAAGATGACAGATTCGTCAAGAACATTAATATATAAGCCCTGACTATTATCAAAACGATACATACCAAAGTTGTCATAATATTGCTCGAAACCCTCGGTTAAAAAAGAGCTCACATGAGGATAGCTACCCATTGACGAACGATAGGGGTATTGACCAACAAAATTTTCAGTGCACGCTTCACTTTCACTCATGGCTTGAATACCGATACGGCTTCTTTGGGCAATGCCTTGATAATAGCTCTCAGAAAATCCTTCCGGTTGACCCCAGTCGGTGACTACAACGGCTACTTTATCATTATTGAGTACCCGAAATGTGAACAGAGTAAGCAACCAAATAGCAGCTAGTAAGAGTAATATTTTAAATATTTTCATGAACTAAGTTATATAAATGATTTATAGATTATGCATTTTAACTTAAATATAATATTGAGGGATCTTAAGTCTATAATCTTAATTATATTTTTCGATATTTGTAAGGAGTTTCAAGATTAATGAGTCAGTCATTTTT
>CAZVRH010000090.1:0-2324 GCA_964629335.1 uncultured Woeseia sp. | reverse complement strand
GTTCTTTCCTGATAGGTTTGATAATCAGGGTAAAAACTACATATAGTTGGCCATAATTGTGTTTTTTCCTTTTCTGACGCTCTTCTTGCAAGGTAAGGTTTTTTTTCTTTACCAATTTGAACATGGACTCTGGGTTCATTCAAAACATTGTAAAACCAACTAGGATTGAGAGGTGATCCACCCATTGAGGCTACCAGAATAGGGCAATTGTTATCAATGACCTTAATCAATGGGATATGGCGTAATTTATTCGATTTTCTACCAGTGGCAGATAAAATCATAATCGGGTATTTCCCCGACACTTTCCCCCATAGTCGACCGTTGGATAGTTTATAAATAAAGGCATTGAGTGATGAAATTGGACCCACCACCTTCTTTATTCTCTTAGCCTTACTCAATGAAAAGGCTTCTTTAGCCATACCTACTCCCCGGTTAGAAGATAATTAGAAATTCTTCTATAGAGTACCTTCATTTTCGCCTCATCAAAACCAATAATTTGTTCTTTGAGCGCCTCTTTTTTGATCAAGTATTCAGGGATTAAGTCAGGCGAAATACCTTGATCAATAGCGTTCTGGACCTCTTTGATGACTAACTCATAAAATCTTCTTTGCTCTTTAATCACTTTCACTGAGCCCACAGTGCCTGTTACCAGGTTCATTGGTTCATTCTCAAAACTCATATGAGATCCAATTACTCCTCGAGCACTTTTTCTTCTGGCTAACGTTTCAGCTTGTTTAAAGAACGGAACAAGGTTGAATATGTAGGTATCAGCAAGACCTGCACCATAAATCATGTTCATGCCATTAGGAGGGTTTGCATCGTCGGCTATAAAAATATAACGATCGGGTTGTGTTAAGAAAACGACACGACAGTTATCATGTGAAGGCCCAAAGTAATACATTTCCAAGGCACTGTTGCCCACATCAATCTTGTGTTCATTCATAAAAACACGGTCAGGTTTAACCACTTGCTTCGAGGGGTTATCTTCCCAGTTCCTTAGGCATTGTTCGTGGGCAACAAATGAAGCACCTTGATCCTTAAAGACTTGACCTCCAGAAACATGATCCCAATGAGAGTGACTATAAGCCACATACTTTATCGGCTTATTGCTAATTTTTTTAATTTCTGTATTTAGAATACTGGCCGCTTCAGGGGTTAAAGGATCGGTGACAATAATGCCATCATCTCCTACGATAATGATGTTTCGATAAAAGGTATAACGAAAGGCATAGAGCCGATCTGAAAGCTGTTCAATTTCCCAGAACTTAATTTTACCAAAGAGGGGCCTGTCAGATTCTGCAACTTTAATCAGATTATGGTCTGCCGTACAACTCATTTGCAAGGCGATCAAAGAGAGAATTAATATTTTTTTCATCACAACAATTTAACGGCCCATATTCAAAAACGACGTATATCGTCTAAGTATATTCACCAGATCCTTTTCATTAAAATTTTCATATTGTTTAATTTCCTCAAGATTCATTTTTTCTACCGCTATAAAATTGTTGAGATCAACCAAACCTTCTTCCTCGGCTATAATTGTCATAGCTTGAATTAACTCCCAAAAAAACTTTTGTTGACCAACTATTGCAATTGACCCTAACGCTAGATCATTCGCATGACCACTGATGAAGTAATCAATTTTCTTTGAGTCGATAAGGTTTTGGACTGAATCAAAGAAAACATTCAGTGTGGCGGGTCTTAAAAAGGGTAAGGTTGGATCTTTTGGAAAACCCGGTCCTTGGGTGCTCACTAAATCGGGAATAAATAAAAGTTTTGAATTTTTGAGTTCAGCTACAAGCATACATTCTCCATGACTGGGGCCAAAATAATGCAGGTCAATAACTTCTTCTCCAATATTTATGGTGTAGGTTTGGTCAAAATAAACAGTTGGCTCAACGACTTGTTTATTTTTGTTCCCAGAAAAATAAAGACCACAGCTTTTTTGGGCAATAATATTTGGTTTACTATCACTAAAGGTTTTAGCTCCTTTGATTCGGTCCCAATGTGAATGTGAATAAACAATATCTGTGATTTCAGATTTATTGTTTGATTGAAGATAAGATTTAATTTCTTGAGCTGTGACTTGATTCAAAGGGTCAATCACCACCGAGCCTTTTTCACCGCTTATGATTAAACCTTGTTGCTGATCATTTTTAAATAATGTGATCTGATTATTAATTTCTTCAAAAGAGATGTTGTTTGCATAGGTGGGGTTAACATTGAACCCAAGGGCTATAAAGACCGCGAAAACAATAAAGTTAAACGATTCTCTATGCATGGTCTCGTTCAATAATAGAAAGTGCGATTTTTCCTAATATAGG
>CAZVRH010000089.1:0-2325 GCA_964629335.1 uncultured Woeseia sp. | reverse complement strand
ACATAATTGATGATCTAGAAGGTCAAGTTACAAGAATGCTAGAATTTCTGGAGTTGCCTTTTGAAGACTCTTGTATCACATTTTATGAGACTGATAGGTCTGTTAGAACAGCAAGCTCAGAACAGGTAAGAAAACCAGTAAATAAGTCCGGAATGGATCGGTGGAAACCATATGCAAAATATCTAAAACCTTTGGTGGATGGACTGGGATCAGACCTTATAAAGCCAAATGATCTTGAGTTTATTGAGTCAGCTTGATCGCTGAAACCACAGCTGGTTTGTAATCCGTTAACATTCAGTAATGTTTACAGGAACTTCGAGCACATGAGTTGCTAATCCCCCACGAGATGTTTCCTTATATCGAAGATGCATATCTTCCCCGGTCTTTCGCATTGTACGGATCACTTTATCTAACGAAACAAAATGAGTACCATCTCCCTGAAGCGCCATACGGGCAGCATGGATGGCCTTGACTGATGCCATGGCATTACGCTCAATACAAGGTATTTGCACTAAACCGCCTATTGGGTCACAAGTGAGCCCTAAATTATGTTCCATGGCAATTTCAGCTGCATTTTCAACTTGTGTTGGCGTGCCACCAAGAACTTCTGCTAATGCTCCAGCTGCCATTGAGCAAGCAGATCCTACTTCACCTTGGCAACCAACTTCAGCACCGCTTATGGATGCATTCTTTTTGTAAAGGATACCTATTGCGGCGGCAGTTAATAAAAATCTAACTATTCCATCATCATCCGCTTTGGGTACAAAGCGCATATAATAATGTAGAACAGCTGGGATAATGCCGGCTGCTCCATTAGTAGGGGCAGTAACCACCCTCCCTCCTGCGGCATTCTCTTCGTTGGTTGCTAATGCATAAAGGGTTACCCAGTCGAGTATTGTCAACGGGTCATCAGATTTCTTATTTGATTTTTTCGTTAATTGTTGGTGGAGCTTATTGGCTCGACGTGGGACATTCAAACCCCCTGGCAATACTCCTTTATTAGCAATACCATTGTTAACGACTTCTTCCATCACAGACCATAAACTTAATAATCCTTCGCGGGTTTTATTTTCTGGTCTCCATGCACTTTCATTTTCCATCATTACATCTGATATTTTGAGGGCTTTGCTTTCGCAGTATTCTAAAAGCTCAGCAGCTGTATCATAAGGGTAAGTGATTGCGGTTTCATCTTCAGCGATGTAATTTCCGTTTTCATTAGAATCATCTACAACAAAACCACCTCCCACAGAATAGTAGGTTTTTTGGACTAATTCCTTTCCGTTCTCATCAAAAGCAGAGAATATCATGCCGTTAGGATGGAAAGGGAGGGATTTTCTCCGATGAAGCTTAAGGTCAGCCTCATGATTGTAATCGATAGTTTGTTTTCCAAGTAAATTTATTCGTCCTCCGGAATAAATTTTTTCGATTCGTTTGGTGATCGAACTTACATCAACTCGCTCAGGTTGCTCTCCTTCTAAGCCTAAAATAATGGCTTTAGGCGTACCGTGAGCTTTTCCCGTAGCACCAAGAGAGCCATACATCTCGGATTTTATACGAGTCACTTTTTTTAACTGATTGGATTTTTCTATACCCAGTATAAATTTTCGTGCGGCAATCATCGGACCAACAGTATGGGAACTGGATGGCCCAATACCAATTTTAAAAAGATCGAAAACACTAATCGCCATAATTTTTCACAAACGTTCTGTAATCATTCACTTTAATATATTAGATCATTATAGGCTTGAAGTTAAATAACCGTGAGAGGTTGATCCGAAATTATGCCTTCATATTTTTCAAGGGTCTACACTAGTTTTGAAATTGTCTCGGAGCGCCATTTTTCAGTTATTTCAATCTGGTTGAAACAAAATATATGGTATCCAGCAAGATTGGTGTCAGCAATATCTTTATACTCAGAAATACTTGTTACCAATTTATCTGGATTATAGATACTCGATTTCATTAACTCTGTCGCAACTTGAGATTTTTTTCGCAAAAAACGGAGGGAGTCTCCAACGCCTATTCTAAGAGAAGTTTTGAGAAGACGTCCTCGTTCAAGGACACCGGGTAAGCCGACCCAAACAGGAAGTTGGATGCCTTGCTGATAAATTCGAACCAACCAGTCACCTAATGTATTTGCATCAAAACACATTTGAGTAACAATGTAATCGGCTAAATCTTTTTTTTCTTCAAGCGCGTCCATTAAGACTTGATCGTTAATGTCTGGGTGCCCCTCAGGATGGGCAGCAATTCCAATATTTTTTATGTTGTGACCGGATTTCTGCAAAGCTTTAAGAAGATCATAGGCATTATTAAACTCACCTA
>CAZVRH010000088.1:0-2418 GCA_964629335.1 uncultured Woeseia sp. | reverse complement strand
ATCTTGCTCCGGCTTTTCTAATTGAAAAAATAAGGATAAATAATCAATGGATGAATGGTCCAGTGATAGGTAATCTGTTTGGTGGTTGGGATGCTGAAGCATTAATTTATGGGGTTGAAAATTTAAGTGATTCACAACAAAATTCTCGTATTAAAACCTTTAAGCACCTGGAAAAACTTCATAAAGAAAATAATGGATGGCCTAAAATTTCACCCGTCACAATAGATGATCAAAACGCACCCTGTAAAGAAAATATAGTTTTAGGTGAAGACGTTAATATTTTAAAGTTTCCTTGGTTGCAGACAAATCCTGCTGATGCCGGAAGATATATTAATGCAGCTACTATATTTATTGAAGATGAGGAACTTGGAAGAAATGTTGCCACCTATCGTTGTCAGGTTAAGAGCAAGAATAAAATTGGTTTCAATGCTGAGATTAGGCAAAACGCTTGGAGTTTTTTAACTAAGATGAAAGAGAGAGGTCAAACTAAAGCATCTGTTGCCATTACAAATGGAGTAGATCCAATAACTTTTACTCTAGGTGCTTCAAAGATTGCTAAATTGGGAGAAGATGAGCTCGATTACGTCGGCGGTATCAGAGGTAAGCCAGTGGAAATGGTTAAATGTGAGACCAATAATATTTTAGTTCCTGCGCAATCTGAAATTGTTTTAGAAGGTGAAATTCCTCTCGATAAGATGGAGGAGGAGGGCCCCTATGGAGAAATGTATGGGTTTATGGGATTAAAGAAAAATGAGAATTTTTATATGGAAATTAAAGCCATTACTCATAGAACTCATCCTTGGGTTGTTAATTCTTTTGCTGGAGTAACAAAAATATCTCCAAGTATTCTTCAAACGGTAGGCAATTTTATAGATTACAAAACCTTTATTCCTAATCTGATTGATATTTACAGGCCAGCTGAGAGCACAGGGGTTTTAACTGCTAGCATCAAGAAAGATGAGTCAGGACAAGGCATGGAGGCTGGAAAAATTCTTGCTGAGAAAGATTTTTTTGCAAAAATGATTATTGTTGTTGACGAGGATGTTGATGTGTACGATAAAAACGAGATATTCCAAGCTTTGGGTACTCGTTGGCAACCTTATCCTGCCGCAAAGATTATAGAAAAAATGAGAGGCATGCCACTAGATGCAAGTGCTCCAGAGCGTTTTAGCACCAGTAAAATCATCATAGATGCGACTCGACAACTCAAAGATGAAGGCGGCCCTTCTATTTGGCCTGATATATCTAAAGTCATGTTAGAAGAGATGAGTCCAGAAACTACTGAGCTAGTTGATAAAAATTGGTTAAAATACTTTAAAGACTAAAATGTAAATTACATGGACATAATTAGAACCCCAGACAAATGTTTTGACAATCTCAAGGATTATCCTTTTGAGCCATGTTATACGACGATCAGAACTCATGATAATACTGATCTGAGAATTCACCATATTGATGAGGGGCCAGACAATGGACCGATACTCCTGTGTATGCACGGACAGCCAGTTTGGAGTTATCTCTATAGGAAAATGATTCCATTGCTGAATCAAGAGGGCATAAGGGTCATAGCACCTGACTTACCCGGTTACGGAAAATCAGACAAACCAGCTACCAGAGAAGATTATTCATATCAAAGACAGGTCGATTGGATCGGTCAATGGTTAGAAGTAAATGACTTTAATGATTTGAATTTCTTTGGACAAGATTGGGGTGGCCTGATTGGTTTGAGAGTGATTGCTGATCATCCAGAGCGATTTGATCGTGTCATTATCTCTAATACCGGTTTACCGTATAGGCCTGATGTTCCAGAAGAGATTGTTCAGCAAGTTAAAGAGTTTAGAGAAAATGCTAAAACGCCCACCTTGCCTGAAATGGCAAGAAAATTAAGGACAACCGATAAAGATCAGGGGTTAAGTTTTGCTTACTGGCAGAAATATTGTTGGGAAACCAAGGACATCCCCATAGGGTTCATGATGTCTTCTATGTTAGAGCGAAAGAGAAGCAAATTATCCACAATGTTGGATTTATTATTTATCAATCTAGGCCTCAAAAATCTATCACCTTTTCAAACTGAACTGGGCAAAGCATACGCAGCTCCGTTTCCTAATCAATCCTATAAAATGGCCCCCAGAGCCATGCCAAGCCAGGTTCCAACAATGCCAAACGATCCTTCACTAGAAGCACAAAAAAAAGCCTGGGAGTTTTACAAAACATTCGAGAAACCTTTTCTTTGTGCTTTCTCTGATAACGATCCAGTGACCCGAGGCGCTGATCGTCAGTTTTTAAAGGTGGTCCCAGGTGCACAAGGGCAGCCTCATACAACTGTCGAGCGAGGCGGTCACTTCATTCAAGAAGAAAAGCCTGAAGAGATTTCATCAATTATCTCAAGTTTTATTAAATCAACTTAATAAGGGAGCA
>CAZVRH010000087.1:0-2475 GCA_964629335.1 uncultured Woeseia sp. | reverse complement strand
CCAATCATTATGGTCTAGCGAGCTCTGTCGGTGCTGGCATGACAGATTCAAAAAGCCCTGATGCACAAGCAGGCTATGAAAAAGGTATAACTGTTGTAATGGCTGCCTTAGCTGGTTGTAATAATGTTTCAGAATCTTCTGGGATGATGGCAAGCCTTATGGGTTATTCATTTGAATCTCTGGTGATTGATAATGAAATGTTAGGTATGGTTATGAGAACCGTTAGAGGCATTGAGGTCAATGAAGAAACATTGTCCTATAGAGCGATAAAAGATACGGTGGAGGGAGAAGGACATTTCTTGAGGGATCCACAAACACTTTCATTAATGAAGACAGAATATCTTTATCCAACTCTTGCTGACCGCAGCACTCAAGAAGAATGGGAAGCTGAAGGTTCTCCAGATATGCGGCAAAGAGCTGAACAAAGAGCTAGAGAGATCTTGAACTCACACTATCCTGTTTATATTGATGATGCTACTGACAAAAAAGTAAGGGACACATTTCCTATCGAAATTTCTAGAGATGTTATTAAACCGACAAAAGACCGATTCTAGGTTCCATGTCTGCCCATAAGCGAAGAAGTGGTGGAAGTAAAGCTAGAAGAGCGATTCGCCAAAATAAAGTAAAAGAAGCAGTCGTTCATCCGGGGCTTGAGACCGGTCAATATAAACCACTGAGTGAGTATGATATTCAAAAAATACATCATACGGCTCTAGATGTTCTAGAAAATATTGGCATTAGTGACCCTATACCAGAGATTCTTAATCATACACTTGATAAAGGGTGCACCTTAGGTGATGACAACCGACTAAAATTTCCTAGATCTTTAGTTGAAGATCTTTTAGATATTGCTCCAAAAGAACACCTTATGTATGCCATAAACCCTAAATATGATTATATGGTGTCTGGAAATAAAACTTACTTATCAACATCGGGTGAGCCAATTTCTATATTTGAGTATGAATCACAATCGTTTCGTCCAACGAAATTGGTTGATATTTATGATGCTGCAAGACTTTGCGATCAATTGGAACATATTCATCAATACGGACAACCCTTTGCCATAACGGAGTATAGCCAAGACAAATTTACTCATGATATCAATG
This sequence comes from uncultured Woeseia sp., assembly GCA_964629335.1. Classification (GTDB taxonomy): domain Bacteria; phylum Pseudomonadota; class Gammaproteobacteria; order Steroidobacterales; family UBA11654; genus CACPJA01. The sequence goes on along the minus strand of CAZVRH010000087.1, from coordinate 1,369 downwards.
CTGCTTATGCCGCTTTGGCTGGCACACAGAAAGGCATAGGACTTGCCGTAGATAATGTTGAGCATATCGATCCTTTGATTAATCTGTTCGATACCTTTCTTGGAGGGGAAGGAGAATATATTAAACGACCTTTTGCTGAAATCGGTGGATGCCCAATAGTCTCTCCTCTAAGGTTTGGAAAAGATAATGCAGAAGTCATGGTTAAAATGGCTGAAATGGGGCTTTATATTGGTGTATGTACAGCGCCCCAGGCCGGCACCACTGCACCGGCTTCTTTGGCAGGGAGTCTAGTTCAGTCATTTGCTGAAACTCTTGCTTGTCTTTGTGTGGTAAATCTTATTAAACCAGGCTCATATTGTGATTTTGAAATGTGGCCATTTATATCTGATCTAAGAACAGGCGCGTTCACTGGCGGTAGTGGTGAACAAGCCCTCATCATGGCAGCGACAGCTCAGATGTGTAATTATTACGGACTAGTTTCTAGTGTCGCTTGTGGGATGACAGATTCAAAAACAATGGATGCACAAGCAGGCTATGAAAAAGCAATAACAACCACAGCAGCTATGCTTGCTGGAGGGAACGTTGTCTCATCATATGCCGGGGCAGTTGGAAGCATAATGGGATGGTCCTTTGAGGGAGCCATTATTGATAATGATATGTCTGGAAATATACTAAGGCTAGCGAAAGGCATTGAGGTTAATGATGAAACTTTATCTTATGATGTCATCAATGACGTTGTTTATGGAGATGGACACTATCTAAAACACCCTCAAACAATTAACCTTATGGAGTCTGAATTTTTATACCCTGATTTAGCAGACAGACAAACTACACAAGAATGGGAAGCATCCGGAAAGCAGACAATTTACGATGTTGCACATCTAAGGTTAAAAGAAATGATGAAGGATTATTATCCAAATTATATCGACAAAAAAATTGATGAGAAAATAAGATCTGATTTTCCTATTTGTTTAGATAAAAAGAGAATGAAGCCTAATGTTGCCTGGCAATAATTATAAAATAATAATACTATGTTCAATAGCACTGATTTGAACCAGATTGCAGGTGCTTAAATATTGCTAAAGCGGTACAGATATATACTTAAATAAACCTGTATAGCAATAGCTGACAGGTTTTTTTTATGAGTATTATATAAAGGAAGATTAGGTAGGGAAATGACAAGAATAGAAGAAGAAATAAAGAAAAAGGGTTATCTCTTGGCAGATGGCGCTACGGGAACAAACTTATTTGACATGGGATTAGAGTCGGGTTATTCACCAGAATTCTGGAATCTAGAATTCCCTGAGCGTGTACAAGCTAACCATGAAAATTTTATACGTGCTGGATCAGATATTATCTTAACCAACTC
>CAZVRH010000086.1:0-2501 GCA_964629335.1 uncultured Woeseia sp. | reverse complement strand
TCACAGTTTCAAAGGTGCTCATAGACCTTTGTTTTTCTGTACGAGACATTTATTGTGAATAGATCAAATTGGACATTAGATGATTGGCTTAGTTGGCAAGAAAGCCTTAATCCAAATCAGATAGATCTTAGCCTAGATCGTATTAAAAAAGTAAAAGAAAAGATGAGATTTAGCCAGCCAGATATTGATATTTATTTGGTTGCAGGAACTAATGGCAAGGGAACTACCGTTCATTTATTAAACTCTATTCTCTGTTTAAAAGGCTTAAATGTGGGGATGTATACCTCTCCTCATCTTATAAAATATAATGAGAGAGTTACTTATAATAATAAGCCTTTAGAAGACAATTGTTTCATTGATTCATTTATTGAAATTGAGAATGTAAGAGGTGATATACCTCTTACATACTTTGAATATGGAACCCTAGCTGCATTTTTGTCCCTAAAAAAATTCCCATGTGATGCTTGGATTATTGAGGTTGGACTAGGAGGACGACTTGATGCAACCAATATCCTAAGTCCTAATGTTTCAATTATAACTAATATTGCTCTTGATCATCAAGAATGGCTAGGGAATACAGTTAATGAAATAGCAAGTGAGAAAGCTGGGATCATCTCATCAAATGCATCTTGTGTTTGTGCAGCTTCAAATGCTGGAGAAATTATCGGCGAGATAGCTAATAAGAAAAATTCTGATTTTTATCTAATAGGAGACGATTTTTCACTAAGTAATGGAGTTAAAGGTTCTGTGTGGTCAAGTGAGAGAGAAACTATAGAAGAAATAAAAATACCAAATCACTGGGCTAAAGGAGAGAAGAAAAATTTAGCAACAGCTCTCATGTCAATTGAAGCCTGTAATTCAGATCTATTGCCTAACAGTGAATCTTTAAATCAATTATTGGACAGTTTTTCAATACCTGGCAGATTCCAGGTCATTAATTATAGAATTCCATGGATATTAGATGTAGCTCACAATCCAAATGCAGCTATTAATTTTAGAGAAAGACTCGAAACTATAGAATTAACTGATAAAAACATAATGCTTTTTAGTTTAATGAAAGACAAAGACCTAGAAGAATTTGTTAGCTTTTTTGAGGATATAATAGCTAAATGGGTAGTTTGTACAATGAATACACCTAGATCTTTATCTGGAGATGAAATATCAAAAAGACTTTCTGAAAAAGGATTGTTTGATGTAACGGTTCTAAATGATCCTGATGAAGCATTTGAATATATAGAAACAATCAATCACAATTATAATGCAGTTATAGTAACCGGATCATTTGAAATAGTAGGCCCATGTATCCACTGGCATGAAAATAAGAAATAAATCATGAAAGAAAGAATTATTGGATTTCTAGTACTAACATCATCAATAACTTTATTTTTGGTGTTTACATTTAATTCAGAAGGGGTCATTCTCATTGATGAATATAATTATGAACTCCAAAATAATAAGGAATCATCAATTCCTGAACAGAAATTCTTTTATGATGAAACAGTTCTAAATTCTAAGGCTTTATGGATAATTCAGGTTCAGTCATTTCAAACAATAGAAGAGGCAATGTTGTTTGCAGAATCATTAAAAAGAATGAGATTAAACGCATATATTGTTAAGAAGACAATATCAGACACAAAAATATATAGAGTTAGAGTATATTCGAATGATGAAAGTGATAATTTAGAAAATGCTGTAAATAAACTAGAGAAAAAAGGGTATAAATTTTCAATAATAAAAGAATAAAATGATTTTTGAACAGCTGACAATTTTTGATCTTTCACTTTTAAGCATCGTCATAATATCATCTCTTTATGGCGCCTTTCGTGGATTCTTTTCTGAAGTCTTATCATTGCTGGTCTGGGTTTTTGCTTTTTTTGCAACTTTTAATCTCGATAGTATTTTCTACCCGTTAGTTTTTGCGTTCATTAAAACTGAGGTTCTACGCTTATGGATATTAAGATTAGTTATACTCATCTTAGCGCTTGTAATAGGAAGCTTGATGAAAAAAGCTTTGATGAAAATTGTTAAGACTAATTTTCCTGGAAACATGTTTTTTGGTTTAACATTTGGTTTATTGAGAGCTTTGGTATTTGTTGCCTTTTTTATGGCTCTCATTCAAGATACTTTCTTATATGAAGAATCTTGGGTTCAGGGTTCGGTTTTTCTTGAGTCAGCAGAAAATATTTTAAATTTTTTCAAAAATATTATTATAAGGAACTTATAATTATTTCTTCATATTAATTCAACATCTAAGGGATATATTGAATGTGTGGAATCGTTGGTATAGTCAGCACCAAACCTGTCAATCAGGAAATCTATGATGCACTGACTGTTTTACAACACCGCGGACAGGATTCAGCTGGCATTATGACCGATGATAATGGTGTGCTGTGTCTAAGAAAGAATAATGGCTTGGTTAATGATGTATTTAGTAATAAACACATGTCCAGATTGAGAGGCAACATTGGTATCGGCCATGTCAGATATCCAACGGCGGGGAC
>CAZVRH010000085.1:0-2502 GCA_964629335.1 uncultured Woeseia sp. | reverse complement strand
TTCGCCGACAAGGATAAACTCAAACGCTACAATAAAGACAAAGATAAAAAAGAACACCGCTAAAGTTATAATAGTTTCCTTCATAAGTGATTCCTTGAGAAAATTAGTTTAGAGTCTATTAATTAAATCCAGTTTTTAATTATCGAGTGTATTATATTACTTAAACTGTTAAGAAAAAGTGAGAAAAAATGAGTCCTGATAAGATCGATAGAACAAAGGGTAAGTTACCACAAAAAGAAAAGGGTTCACTTAATCCTATACCGGCTCAATCAGTAGAAGAACAGAGACGACTTCAGTTAGAGCGCCTAGCAGCTAGTTTCAGATTATTTTCATTATATGGATTTGATGAAGGATTGGCAGGCCACATCACTTTAAGAGATCCTGAATTTAGTGATCATTTTTGGGTTAACCCATTGGGCATGAATTTTGCACACATTACTATTTCTGATTTACTTTTAGTCAAAGAAGATGGAAAGATTGTTCAAGGCGATCGACCCATCAACCCAGCCGCTTTTTATATTCATTCATCAATTCATAAGGCTAGACCTGATGTTAATTCAGCAGCTCATGCTCACTCAATCTATGGAAGAACGTTCTCAACTTTGGGTAAACTATTGGATCCCATCACACAAGATGCATCTATGTTTTTTGAGGAACAGTCCATTTATTCAGATTACGGCGGAGTAGCTTTTGAAAATGAGGAGGGTGCTGCGATAGCAGAAGCTTTGGGCGAGAAGCGAACAGTCATACTTCAGAATCATGGCCTACTAACCACGGGAACCAGCGTTGATATAGCTGCATGGTTATTTATTTCGATGGATAAATGTTGTCAAAGCCAATTAATTGCAGAAGCCGCAGGCAAACCTACCGTTATCCCTAATGAGACAGCACTTCATGCAAAAGCTCAAGCCGGAACCGATATGATTTTATGGGCGAGTTTTCAGCCTCTTTATGATTTGATCTATCAAATATCCCCTGATTTCCTAGATTGATGTTAGAAGAAACATTAAAAAAACAAAAAATACAGTCTAGGCGAGAGACTTATCCTAGTTTAGCCATTCGACAGGATCGACTGGACCGTATCTTAGACATGATGCTTGAATATCAAGATCAAATACCGGTAGTTATTTCTGAGGATTTTGGACATCGATCACATATGATTTCAAGATTCTCAGATGTTGCAGCTGTTTTTGATGCAATTCATTATATAAAAAAGAACCTGAAGAGTTGGATGAAAGATGAAGCTAGGAAGGCAGCGCCTCCTTTTAATTTATTCGGTGCTAAAGCTTACATACAATATCAACCTCTCGGCGTCGTTGGCATCATCAGCCCTTGGAATTTTCCATTTAATTTAACATACGGCCCACTTGCTATTATCTTAGCGGCTGGTAATCGAGCCATGATTAAACCGTCTGAGTTTACTCCTAGATCTTCAGCTTTAATGAAGACCATGATTAATAAGTATTTTGATGAAGACGAAGTTCAAGTGTTTCCTGGTGATGCATCAGTTGGACAAGAGTTTTCGGCTCTACCTTTTGATCATCTATTGTTTACTGGCTCCACTGCTGTTGCTAAAAAAGTCATGGAGTCAGCTTCAAAGAACCTAGTTCCTGTAACACTTGAATTGGGCGGGAAGTCACCAGTGGTTGTGAGTACCAAAGCGAATATAAACAAGGTAGCTGATAGAGTCTGGAACGGTAAATTAATGAATGCAGGGCAGATTTGTATAGCGCCAGACTACACATTCGTCCATGAAACTATGTTAGATGCATGGGTTGAAGCATCTAATGAAACGGTCAAAAAGATGTATCCATCAATCTACGATAATGATGATTACACCTCAATGGTTAATGAGGGTCACTACCAGCGTATGCAAAATTATTTAGACGATGCCAAACAAAAAGGTGCAAAGGTAATAGAGATCAACCCGTCTAACGAAACCGAAAACAATAAAAGTCACAACAAGATCATGCCGGCGATGGTGATTAATCCAAATGATGAGATGTTGGTGATGCAAGAAGAAATATTTGGACCAATTATGCCGATTAAAACTTATAGTAAAATTGATCAGGTCATTGACTATATCAATCTTAATGATAGGCCTCTTGGCCTGTATTATTTTGGGAATGATAAGCGTGAGCAAGCTTTAGTTACCAAGAATACTGTTTCTGGTGGCATGGCTATTAATGACGTAATTTTTCAATTTGTGCAAGATGATATTCCGTTTGGAGGTATTGGGCCGAGTGGCATGGGCCACTATCATGGCATAGAAGGTTTTAAGACATTTTCTCATGCAAGAGGTGTTTATAAGCAAACACGAATGGAAGGCATCCTAAAACTAATGAGGCCACCCTATGGAAAACTGTTTGACCAGATTTTATCTAGCCGAATCAAAAAATAAGTGAACAAATCAGCAGACCAGCAAATTCAAGAAAAACTAACAGAACTCGGTATAGATGTTTTGCAAAAACATATTTTCTTATGTGCAGATCAAACAGAAGC
>CAZVRH010000084.1:0-2566 GCA_964629335.1 uncultured Woeseia sp. | reverse complement strand
GATAAACATTATGCCTGAACTCCTTCGGTATTTTTTGTGGGTTGTTGTATCGAATTAACTCTGGCCTGCCTTTGTTTAAAAGATAAGAGGTGTGTTGTGCAGAGATGGGTCGCTCCTTTGAAACAACTTGATAGCTAGGGGTAAACAACAGACCAAACCTTGCTAAATCTCTTTGGGTTGACAAAAACCCCCCATGCATTACCGGGATTCCGTTTCTAGGGGCAAAAATTGCAGCGTCGTTAGCGGCCCCGATTTTGGTCCAAACGAGTTCACTGAAAGCGTCTTGAAACTGTAGTCCAGTAATTTTTTCCACCAACCAACCCAGAACAAACGCGTTTACACCTGAATAATTAAATTGTTTGCCTTGTTCGATATAGCGACCCACATCAAGCTTGGCAATGTACTCGTATGGGTTGGAGGGAGAGGTCTCGTCCCAATAACCGTCGCCAACTGTTTGTGAGTACCTGTAATAACATGAGTTTTTATCAACATACTCCTCAGGACAATTAATACCGGTGGCCATATCTAGGATATTTTTTATCAATATTCCTTTAAACTCTGATTGTTTCAATTCAGGAAGATAAAAATCAATAGGTTTATTGATATCAATTTTTTTTTGGTCCTCAAGAATAGAGATCAGGCTGGAGACCAGCACTTTTGTTACCGACCAATAGACGGGTTTTTCGTGTGCTTGCATTCTGGGATAATGTTCAAAGACAATGCTTCCTTTGTGTAAGATGATCACTCCCATTGCGGTTGAAAGGTCGCTGTCCAAAAAACCCTTGAAGCTCATTGTTCCCCTAGCAGTTTCAATAGGAAACCGTGAAATATTGTCGTTGAGTTTTACTTCAAGCGGGCTAATCTGTCCTTTTCTGTAAACCGTTGTGGTTGGAAAAATTTTATTCAGATTTTTAAAATTCCAGAGCATGTCCTCGCCGTTAACCGTCCACCATATATCCTCAACAGGTATCGAGTTGATTTGATTAATGGTTTCATCGACCGCGGGGTTAACCGAAACATTAGCGGACAAGGGTGCTCCCAAAGTTACCGCCAGGACCAAGGGAATTACATGTTTTTTAAGCCTTCTCAAAAACCTTCCTCATTTAATTTTTTTGAGCCCCCGGATAATCCAAAGTTAAATAAACGAGCGATCTTAAACCCTGATCAAGAGCGTCATCATCAATAGTAAAATACGGCGAGTGGTTGCCTGGTTGTAGCTCGGTAACTCCTTTTTTATTAACACCTAGTGAGAAATACAGCCCAGGTACTTCTTGGGCGAAAAATGAAAAATCTTCAGCGCCAGTGACTGGCTCTTCTCGCTCTATGAACTTCCCTCTTGAGGCCTCAACAAGAGAGTCCCTCATGGTAAGATAAAGTTCTGGGTTGTTTACGGTGACCGGATAAAAACCACCAACATCAAACTCCACGCTAATTTCTGTGCCTGTACCAACCGCTATTCCTTTTGCTATTTGTCTAATTTCATCGTAAATCTCTGCTCTCAACACAGGATCAAAAGTTCTTATGGTGCCAAGAATTTCGGAATCTTCTGGGATAATATTGTTTCTAGTTCCTGCCTGAACCATGCCCACCGAAACAACCGCCGGGTTATTAATGATGTTGATCCTTCTGCTGACCACGGTGTTTAGAGAGGTAATTAATTCTGATGTTGCCATAATCGGGTCAACGCCGTCCCACGGTCTTGAACCATGGGCTTGCACTCCTTTTATTTTTATTCGGTAAGCGGACGCTGCAGCCATAGCTGGCCCTGGCTTAAGAAAAACATAGCCGTGTTTGACATTGGCCACATGCAAACCAAAAACCACCTCTGGTGAATATCTTTCAAATAAGCCCTCGGCCAGCATCATTTTTGCTCCACCCCCTTCACCTTCTGGGGGGCCTTCCTCAGCAGGTTGGAAAATCAACAAAACGTTTCCTTTTAAAAATTGTCGGTTTTTTGCTAAAAACTCAGCAACACCCATCAAAATAGCCACATGGGCATCGTGGCCACAAGCATGCATTACTCCAACATCGTTGCCCAAATAAGTGGCTCGTGCTGTTGAGGCATAAGGGAGGCCTGTTTTCTCCTCAACAGGCAGCGCATCCATGTCAGCTCTTAAGGCAATCGTGGGTCCTTCGAGCCCGCCCTCTATATAGCCTACAACACCGGTATAGGCGATGCCTGTTTCAACCTTAATGTCCAGAGATCGAAGATGGTCAGCAACTTTTTTGGCTGTTCTAAACTCTCTGTTGCTGAGCTCTGGATGCTGGTGTATGTCGTGTCTCCACTCCACCACTTTCTCCATCAGGGTTGGCAGCTCGTCCTCGAGTTGTGTTTTTAGCTCATTGCTATACAGAGGAGACACAAATAAAAAAAGACAGCCGACCAGGGTTTTTATTAAATTTATAGTTTTAAAGTTCATTTTTTTCTCCTTATGGGTTGGCTGGCTAGCCGTTGCCAAATTTGTATTTCTCACCCTCTCGCAACTACAGTATTAATGTGTTGTTGTTTTTTTTATTCTACTTTTAATTCTTTTTCAGTTCTAAAAAACTTGAAAAAACACCACGT
>CAZVRH010000083.1:0-2584 GCA_964629335.1 uncultured Woeseia sp. | reverse complement strand
CTCTGTAGCTGCAGTTATTTCCTCTGTAGCTGCAGTTATTTCCTCTGTAGCTGCAATTACTTCGCAAAAACTAAGATTGGGAAAGAGGGTTATCTCATCCTTATCATTTAAAGAAATATTGTATTTACTATCAGGATTATCAAACAAGTGTTCTAGATCTATATTCATAAAAGAATAATGATCTCCGTTATCATTCTTTCTCTGCACCAATGCATAGTTGAGATCAGTCATTGGTAGCAAATCTGCTCTAGACTTAAATAAGTCACTAAGCTTCATTTCTTCACTCCAAGGAAAAAATCCTGGCTGTGAAAAATGGCCTTTTATTAAGATTGCACGCTCGATTTTACTCTCAACGGGATAAATTGATAGGATATCGCCATCGTTAAGCAATAAATCTGGGGTTGTGGTCTGACTCAGATCAGCTATTAATAAATTAAACCCTTTATTAGTTGGACTAATTCTTTTTATCTCAGCTGACGAAAGGTCAGCTTTAGCTTTAACATTGCCAGCGTAGTTTATTAGATCCTGAGCTGTTTCACTTTCAAGTAACTCATATATACCAGGACGCTGAACCTCACCTGTAATAGCTACTGTTTTTTTAATAGGAGGAACAAAAAGGATATCCCCTGGCATCAGTCTAACGTCATTACTAGCGTCGCCTTTGAGTAAGAGACCATAAAGGTCAAAGTTAGAGATCACTTTGCCATTTCTTTTAAGCTCTATATTTCTCAAAGAGCCGGTTGTGTTAATACCTCCGCTTGCAAAAATAGCATTGGTCATTGTGGTCAATGAACTCACGGTATACATACCTGGTTGAGCCGCTTCACCAAGAACAAAAATATTGATGGATCTAAGCTCTCCTAAAGTAAGAGTTACTTGCGTGCCTATCAGTTGACTAGCAATTATTTCATTAATCGTTTCTTTAAGATCTAAAAAGGTTAAGCCTGCAATAGAGATCGGTCCTATTTCTGGCAAATAGATATCACCATCTCTTGTAACTCGTAATGAATAGTTCTTATTATTATTACCATAGAGTATTAGTTTTATTTCATCTCCAGGGCCTATGAGATAGTCTGGCGGTATTGGAGTACCACTTAGAGGTGCAAAGGTGGAGGGTCTGTTAATGAAATAATCATAGCCAAATTTTTTCAGCGCCTTTCTAGTTGTTTTAGGTTTTGGCTCTACGAGAAAATCGTCCCTGCCCCAATAACCAAAATTGACATCTTCAAAATTTTGCTCTTCTGCATCTTTTCTCTCTGATTCAGACTCTTTAATCTGAACCATATCTTTGGTTGCCGTCTCAATATCGCCCACATTTCCTGTTTGCATTTGCTGTAACTGTTCTAACTGAGAGGCATCTATTCCTAAAGCTTCTAACTGTTCAATAGTTTGAGATCTTCCTGTTGACATTACTGTTAACAAAGCAAAGAAAAATATTATTTTAATCTTGGTTCTCACCTGTTCTATGTCCCATCCTTTATATTAATGAATTTACAAAAAAGAGTAGAGAATTATACACCACTCTTGTTGATATATATTATCGATTATTAGATAAAAGTTACATTAAGTTACAATCAGTTACAATGCTTCCTTGACAATATTTATAAGCTATAAAAAGAAAAAATAATTGTGGAATATTTATGCAATATGACGTCATAATCATTGGCGGTGGTCAAGCAGGAGCTATGAGTGCAATTACATTGCGCCAAAAAAAATTTTCCGGAAGAATACTTTTAATCAGCAACGAGGGTTATCTTCCTTATCAAAGACCCCCATTATCGAAAGCTTTTCTTACAGACCTATTACTAACTGAGAGCCTATATATTAAATCAGGTGCCTATTATAAAAGGAATAAGATAGACATTTTAATGAATGACACTGTGGAGCTAATAGACAGGAACAAAAAAAATATTATCTTAGAAAATGGTGGTAAGTATAGTTATCAAAAACTCGTACTTGCTACCGGAAGCGAGTTAAATATACTTGATATCACTTGTGATAAAAAAAATATTTACTATCTGAGAACCATTGATGATTCAATAAAAATTAGATCGCTGTTAGAGCAGCAGCAAAAGATTGTCATTGTTGGAGCTGGTTATATAGGTTTAGAGATAGCGGCAGCTGCAATTCAAAAAAACCAACAAGTTATAGTATTAGAAGCAGACAATAGAGTTATGAGTCGTTCAGTATGTCCTGAAACATCTAATTTTTTTGAAGCCATACATAAAAAAGAAGGTGTAAACTTCTTCTTTAATACTCTAATAGAAGACATTCATCAGCATAATAGTCAAAAAATTATTACCGTGAACAATGATGAATCAATAAATGCTGATGCAATAATCATAGGAATCGGGGTAAATCCCAAAATAGGGCTTGCAGTTGAAGCCGGTTTAGATTGTCAGAATGGCATTTTAGTTAATGAATTTTGTCAAACATCTGATGATAATATCTTTGCTATAGGTGATTGTGCTAATTACCCCAATTCAATCTATGGTCAGAGACTGAGATTGGAATCAGTTCAAAATGCATTAGAACAAGCAAAAATAGCTGCTTCAACGATTAATGGGTTAGATTTACCTCATGA
>CAZVRH010000082.1:0-2656 GCA_964629335.1 uncultured Woeseia sp. | reverse complement strand
GACTCTTAATCCATTGGTTATAGGTTCGATTCCTATACGACCCAGTCTGTTTTAAGCCCTAAAACATGATTGTAATTTTACTGGATAAACTATAGTCTTGTTTGTCTTGAATTAAATCTGAGGGAGTTTCATTGAAAACCGATATAGAAATAGCAAGAGAAGCAGAGCTAAAAAGAATTGAGACGATTGCTTCTAAAATAGGTATTGAAGAAGAATACTTGGAGCCATACGGCAAATTTAAAGCCAAAGTTAATCTCTCGATTAATGAATCGGATCTTCAGAATAAAAAGTCTGGAAAATTAATTCTCGTCACCGCTATTACACCCACACCAGCAGGAGAGGGAAAGACCACGACGACCATTGGTCTAAGTGATGCGATGGCATTGCTTGGTAAGAAAACAGCCACTTGCATAAGAGAGCCATCTTTGGGTCCTTGTTTTGGTATGAAGGGCGGTGGTGCTGGAGGTGGAATGTCTCAAGTGATACCGATGGAGGATATTAATCTTCATTTTAATGGCGATTTTCATGCCATTACTTCAGCTCACAACCTCCTTGCAGCCGCACTAGATAATCATCTTCATCATGGAAATAAACTGAATATTGATCATAGAAAGATTGTATGGAATCGTGTCCTAGATCTAAATGATAGAGCTCTAAGACAAGCTGTGGTTGGACTTGGAGGTCCATTAAATTCAATACCCAGACAAGACTCATTTTCAATTACTGCCGCTTCCGAGATTATGGCTATTTTTTGCTTATCCGATGATATCAATCATTTGAGAAACAATATTGCATCCATTATCGTTGCTTACAATCATGATGGTGATCCTATTACCGCAGCTGATCTTAAGGTTGAGGGAGCTATGACAGCCTTGTTAAAGGATGCCATTAACCCTAACTTGGCACAAACACTGGAGGGGAATCCAGTCTTTATTCACGGAGGCCCATTTGCCAATATTGCCCACGGTTGTAACAGTGTAGCTGCAACCAAGTTAGCTATGAAGCTAGCTGATTACACCATCACCGAGGCTGGCTTTGGTTCCGATCTTGGGGCAGAGAAATTCTTTGATATTAAATGTAGAAAAGCCAACTTGGAGCCACACGCGGTGGTTATTGTTGCTACTCTTCAGTCGCTTAAAAACCATGGCGGTGTTTCTCTAAAGGATATCAAAGAAGAAAACCTAGAGGCTGTGAGCTTAGGCGCTGAAAATCTAAAGAAGCATATAGAGAATGTTCATGAATTTGGGCTTCCAACAGTGGTTGCGATTAATAAGTTTAGTCATGATACCGATGCCGAGATTTCATTGCTTAAAGAGAAATGTGATTATTTGGGGGTCGATGTGATTGAAAGCTCACACTGGAGTGACGGTGGTGAAGGCGCTATTGATTTGGCAAAAGCTGTAATTGATCTGTCTGACAATGACAGAACCGATTTTAACTTCCTCTATAAGGATCAAGATACCCTATGGAAAAAGATGAAAACAATTGCTCAAAAAATCTATGGAGCTAACGACATCATGGCTGATAAAGACGTCCGAATTGAAATCAAACGTTTAGAAGACCTTGGTTTCTCATCGCTGCCTATATGCATGGCTAAAACACCAGCTTCTTTGTCAACTGACCCCAAGCTAAAAGGCAGACCTTCAGGTTTTGATGTACCGATTAGAGAGGTCAAATTATCTGCAGGCGCAGGATTTATTGTCGTTCTAACAGGCGATGTAATTACGATGCCAGGATTACCTAAGATACCTGCTGCAGAAGCCATAGATGTGGATGATCAGGGTTTAATTCAAGGCTTGTTCTAGAGCAATTTAATCAATTGGTTCGACGTACAGAACCAGAGAATGATCCACAATTTTATACCCATTTTTTCTGGCTAAATTTTCTTGTCTTTTTTCAATTACATCATCTTCAAATTCAATGACTTTACCAGTCTTAACGCAGACCATATGATCGTGATGTTCAAGGGGGTTTAGTTCAAAGACCGCTTGTTCTGAGTCAAAGTGATGCTTGATACAAATGCCTGCATCCACAAACTGATTTAACACACGATAGATCGTGGCAACACCCACATCATCATTGTTTTTTATCAGTATCTTATTAATGTCATCTGCGCTCAAATGTGATTTTTTGCTCGTTTCTAAAACTTTAAGTATAGACTTTCTAGCATGAGTCACCTTTAGACCTGCGGACCGAATTTCTTTGCTTCTGTTCATACTTGTATCATATCTGTGGAGGACGAAATATCAAGTTGATAAAACCTTGCTATAAATCCGATCATTGATTTGAGATGTAGACCGCTCTAATGCAAGTTATGAAATTGCGCCCTTTATCAGTTTTTGATCAATTTTTGTTGTTCAAAAAGTACATTTTGCTCAACTCGCAATAAAAAAAATTTTTGATAAAAAACTTTTTTTATTCTTAAGATTTATAATTTTTCTTTTAATATTCAGTAATTAGAACGTTTTCTTTCATCATTTCTTGAATCTTTTTGAGCAAATTGATGTGAACGCTTATTTAATAAGCTTTCTAATGATCTTGTAATCATTGAAGAATAGTTTTACATTTGATTTCAGGTTTTTAATACCTAAAAAACATGTTTTTTTTAAACTATCTAATTAATGAGGGACACGATGTCTAAAAAGATATACGCAAC
>CAZVRH010000081.1:0-2725 GCA_964629335.1 uncultured Woeseia sp. | reverse complement strand
ATAATGGCGCCTGGAGGGATTGATTCCCTTGAAGTGATTCGCCATGACAAGATTGACATAAAGGCAACGAATCAAGGTTAGATGAAGTGGAAATAACTTTCTCAGAGAAACTCACAACAAACACAAGACTAAGGATAATAGTTGCTAATCTCATTAATGTTTTATCTCTTCCCTCATCACTCTAAAACCAAAATTAATATAACGAGTGTCTTTATTTTTTGATTGATCTGACTGAAAACCATAATGATTTGATGATCTTAAATAGATTGGCATATCGTAGTATGAGGCACCTCTTAATATAGGCCTATCACATTCTCCGTACAATCTTGCAGAACCATCATTTGGGGCATTTATGTAGGAATCGTTATAACAATCCTCTACCCACTCCGCAACATTACCTAAGACATCAAAAATACCAAATGCATTAGGCTTGAAAGAACCTACAGGAGCTGAGGTAATAAAACCATCATGACAGTCTGCAACTTTCCAATTTTCAGGCAGCACAATTTTTGTTTGCCTGGCCTGCATTTCTTCTAGAAATGCCTCTGGAGTAATATCTAAATCTGCACCATTTGCAAATTCACACCCCTCTTCGCTGTTTCCCCAGAAGCGAATAGTGTTTGTTCCTGCTCTGGCCATATATTCCCACTCAGATTCTGAGAACAGTCGATAGGTATAACCAGTCACTGTTGATAACCATTTTGTATATGCCTTTGCATCATTCCAGCTTACACACACCACAGGATGATCGTCTGATACAGGATAACCAGGATTATACCAATTTAAATTCTTTCCCAGTTGAATGCCATTTTCAGTTGCCCCGTAACACCCGCCTGACATGTCATAATCTGTGCTTTTTATAAATTGCTCAAACTCCCTTCTTTTGACCTCATACTGACCCGCAGCAAAAAAATACTCTATATGAACTTTTCGCTGTGGCCTTTCATCATCTCGGGATCCTTCAACACTGGCAGGAGAACCCATTATAAATTCTCCAGGTTCTATCACAATCATTTCTGGGCAATACTGACAGTCCTTAATCAGCTGCGATGAGTTGTTTGTTGCATCAGCATCCAATGCTATCAATGATGAGCATAAAAAAAGTGTCACTATTTGAAAAAACTGATGCAGCTTACTCAATACAATTCTCAATCGGTAATGTAGTCAATTAAATCTTGATAACTGACTGGCTCTTTATCGTGAGAACCCAATAGAGAACCTATAGGAATATTAAATTTCATAATCGTCTCGTTTAAAGATATAGCTGAATGGTATGGTACAACATTGGGTCCTCTTTTAGTTCCTGATCTTTTATCTCTGGCGATACCACTAACGTATAGATCACCTGCGTATAAAAAATTACTATCGCCCACTAAAATAACCACCATATCTTCTACATGTCCATTTAATACCGGATAGACCACAACCGGTCGATCACTATCCTCAATGGTATAGGCAACATTGCTTGAAACACCGATAAGGGTTTCTGATCCTTTTTTAAATTTTCGGTCCATTGCATCAATAACCACAGATGATTTCGGCCGATTGATTTGGGTACCATAAAAATCTAGTGCTGCTTCATGTGCTACTAGAGCTGCTCCTTCAGCGACATAGGGTCTAATACCTGCGCCATGATCATTATGGTGATGAGTGGGAATGATATGCGTGATAGGTTTATCCGGTATATTATTTTGAATCCATCGGATTATCTCTTCGCCTTTCAAGTCATTCATTCCAGGCTCAACTACCACTACTCCATTCTCTTGCTCAACAACCATTGTGTATACACCATCAATAGGAAGAGCTGACAAGTAATGCACACCGTCATCTAGTTCCAAAACATTGATTTCAGGTCTATAGGCACCGGATAAGGTAAACATTCTCATTGTTTGACTGACTTCCCAGCCCCTTTTAGCCGAAACCTGGTCGTGAATATATTCTAGCTGTGCAGGTGGGTCAAAATAGTCATCTGAATAATCGGGGTTAAGCTCAACACTTTTTCGTCGGACTTCCCATCTTGGTGCACCGCCTTGAGACATTCGCACTGTCATCGGGAAAGGAATTTCAGTGTCCGTATTCCAATCATCAAATTTTACCTCAATTTCAATATCGCCGTAGACAACATCCCATTCCATGGTGCTTAACTTTTCTATCAAACCAGTTGCCTTATTGACAAAAAGAGTTATGGGATACACTTTATCCCTGAGACTGAATTGTTGATATTGATCTTCATCAATTTGAGTATTACTCTTCCAGTCATTAAGCCACTCAGGGTTGATGATTGTTTTATTGATCATCTTTGGATAGAAAATTTTCTTGCTGGCTTCATTCTCCCACTCTTGAGTCGCTATGAGTGTTCTTAGGCCTGTTTGACGAATACGATCTATGGTGACAGGCATCACTTCATTTTGATGATATCTCCAACCTCTTTCAGTATTTGTTTGAATTTTTTGTTCTAACAATAAGCTGGGGTCATTCAAGACTTCTTTGATTAATAGATGTGGATTAAGAAGCCGTTCTGTTTTTATATTAGCCGCCGCTTTATCAGGAGAGAGTACTTTGTCTCTTTCTTTCACTATACCCATTGCATCATCCTCACTGAGATAACCTGCATCTCCAAGCAGTAAGGTGTTAATTTCTCTAGTTAAGTAACCTCCCTCCCTAGCTGCAAGAGTTGTGATTAAATCTACCCTAATGGATTTGTTATCAAGTTTATGAGCAACAA
>CAZVRH010000080.1:0-2731 GCA_964629335.1 uncultured Woeseia sp. | reverse complement strand
TCATCATTTGAGTCACCGATTCATAGGTAGTAATCATTGGTATTTTGCCTTCCTGAATCATTCTAATTAAGATTTCAGGAACCATCTTTGTTAATTCTTTTGGAATAGGATCATCTGGTTTCAAATCCAGAAAACCTCGTGTGTCTACCAACCCAGGGTTAATCAGTGAAACCATAATATTTTCACTTGCTAACTCATGGTAAAGATTATTCACTGCCAAATGCAGCGCTGCTTTACTTGATCGATAAGAGTACAGTGTGACCGGTGGAGCAATTTGTGCAATAGAACCAGCGGCACTGCCTAAAAAGATAATCTTTTTCATCCCACCAGCTCTGACATTTTCAATCAGTTTCTCTGTAATTCTGATCGGTCCTATGGCATTCACTTCAAAGCTCTTTGTAAACAATCCATAGTCAATGTCACCAAATTTCTGTGGATCAGGTGGACCTAAGTAAGCCGCATTGTTAATGAGAATATCTATCGGATGATTGTCTAATTTTCTGCTCAAATTATCGACACTCTCTTGTTGTGTAATATCAGCAGAGAGGACACTTAAATTCTCATTTAATTTTGCTAGGCTTTGTAATTCATCTGCTTCACTCGGTTTTCTGCACGTGGCAATGACATTCCAATTGTGTTTGATGTATTGTTTTACAAATTCAAGACCTATACCTCTATTAGATCCAGTGATTAAAATTGTTCCCTGATCTTGACTCATGATTTACTATTTATTCTTGGAATTGATGGGTATTGCCATTTCTCAGGATGGGTTTTTCTAGCGGCAGAAGGAACCACACAATGCTCTCCATCTTCAATTAATTTATTCCATTCTTTGTAGTCAATTTGCCAACCTTTATCTCTCATCTCATGCATTAATTCCCAATAGACTTTGATTATTGTGTCTTCATATTTACCAACAATGGTTGGCATTCCATCAGGTCCAACTTTCGGTACTTGGGCTTCAGCAATTACTTTATCTTGAAAAATATTTTTTAGGTTTCTTTTTAATGCCATCTTGTCCATTATTTTTTGAGTCATAAAATTTCTAAAGAAATAATACCTCATCATGGTTCTGGTTCGATCAATAGGGGTAGAAAACTCATAGAAACAGTTGTATTTGCCAGAGCCAATAGCTCCAATCTCAACCTGACCTCTTAATGTTTGACCAGCGATAAAATATTTAAGTACTGATTTTACTTTAGTGCCTTTTTCACGAACATTTGACCAAGCACCCTTGCTATATGTCGATTCTGTTTCAATAAAAGCGGTCATTCCATAATCAGTTCTCTCAACTGTATGAGGGGGAGGTTGATACGGGTTTTCCTGATCTTCAAATCGAATACCATGAACAATGGGTAGATGCACGTAATCTAGATTACTAAATTTAGCCAGATGAAAATTTGATTCAAAGATAACATCATGTGAGACAACAGTGTATTCAGGGTCATCAAGCTCTGGAATATCTAGAATTGGTTTTGCTTGATCTGGATCATCACCAAGAAAAGTCCAGATTAATCCTTGCTTTTCTATGGTGGGATAAGAATCTGTTTTTACTCCAGGAGCATCAGTTTGTGGATCATCATCACCAACTGCAGGGATTCTAGTGCACTTGCCTTTCCCATTAAATTGCCAACCATGGAATGGACAGATGATTTCTCTATTTTCACTGCAATTGCCATTTGCTAGGCTAGCTCCACGGTGAGGACAAGCATTGCTTAAACAGGCTGGTTTACCTTCATGATCTCTAAATAGAACAAAATCTGATCCCAGCATCTTCACATACAGAGGTTTGTCTTTGAGTTCTTCAGTCCTTGCTGCAACGTACCATACGTTTGTATACATCTTTATCCGCCCTCTGTTATATTCTAATACCCTATTGAAAAGTGACAATAAGATACAATTAGCTCAACCTAAAACTATAAGTAAATAAATAAGTGAGTCAAATTAATAATCAGAAGTTAGGTCCAATTTTTCTTATGCCAGGTGTTGGTAGAATTAATGCTCTAAGTTTTTTTCCTGTTGCCTTATTAAACACCTCAGTTTTTGCATTTATGAATTTTATGCAACCTTATGTATTAGAGGAACATCTAGGGATTGCAAGGCACATTCAAGGAGCTGTTGTTGGTTCTGTTGCCACTATGCAAGAACTTATGATTCTTGCCATGACGGCACTTATGGGAGCATTAGCCGATAAAGTAGGGCGGAGGCCTGTGTTTTCAATAGGATTGATTCTTATGGCTATCGCTTATTTTTGTTTTCCTTTGATGACCGATCTTTATCAATTATATATGGTTAGAGCATTATTCGCTGTTGGTGTTGCAGCGGCTTCTACTGTGCTTATAATTTATACTGGTGACTACCCTCAAGAACGATCCAGAGCAAAATGGAATGGTTTTATGGGCTTTTTCCAAGGGGTCGGCGTGACCATAACTTCTGCTCTTTTAGTGAAAATGCCTGCAATATTAACCGAAAGAGGGTTTGATCCGATTGAAGCAGGAACTTACACCGTTTGGGTTGGCACCTTAATCTGTCTAATAGCAGCTGTGGTCGTTTTTATTTTTATGAAGCCAGGGTCAAAACAGAAAGAACAAAATAAAGCTTCCTTTAAAGAATTATTTACTGATGGTTATCGAGCAGCAAAAAAAGATTCACGAATACGGCTAGCTTATTTTGCATCCTTGGCGGCTAGAGGAGATATTATTGTTGTTGGCCTTTTTACATTTTTATGGAC
>CAZVRH010000079.1:0-2920 GCA_964629335.1 uncultured Woeseia sp. | reverse complement strand
TCTGTACCAGCTCATCCCCCTCGTACCCTCTAAACACTAGCGAGAAGATTGACGCTCCAATTAAGATTAAAAACACCATGCTTGTCAATTTAGCGGTTTCCTGACAAACATCTTTCAGGACACTAAAGGTGAGTTGTTGTTTCGTTGCTGCCAACAGCATTGCGCCAACAGCACCAACGCCAGCTGCTTCGGTGATCGTTGCGACACCAAAAATAATTGATCCCAAAACCGCAACCATTAAAAAGAGCGGCGGGGCCAATACCCAAAGCAGGCTTCCCAGTGATTTTTTCTCACCGCCCCCATTTTCAGCTGGCGGCATTGTTTCCGGCTTTAGAAAAGAAATAAAAACAACATAGAGCATATATAACAGAACCAAAATCAACCCAGGGATAATTGCGCCAACAAACAAGTCACCCACCGAGACCGTTTCAGGCGAGTAATTACCCTGTTGAAGTTGTGATTGTTGAAAAGAGGAAGACAGCACATCACCCAACAAAACTAAAACGATAGAAGGCGGGATGATTTGGCCCAAAGTCCCAGACGCGGCAATCACACCAGTGGCTACTTGAGGACTGTAACCCCGTTTTAACATGGTTGGCAAAGACAAAAGACCCATGGTTACCACGGTTGCCCCAACAATACCCGTGCTGGCTGCCAACAACATACCAACCAAAACCACAGCTAACCCTAAGCCGCCCCTATAAGTCCCAAACAATGAGCCCAAGGTTTCTAATAAATCTTCAGCTAATTTTGACTTTTCCAAAGTGATTCCCATAAACACAAACAAAGGCACAGCAATAAGTGTTTCGTTAGTCATAATTCCAAAGAGCCTGCTAGGCAAGGCACTAAGGTAACCCGCCTCAAAATTTCCAGTGATCAAACCAATACCAGCAAAGAGCAAAGCAACCCCAGCTAAAGTAAAAGCAACAGGGTAACCAATGAGCAGAAACAAGATCACCGTAAAGAAGAGAATTACCGCCTCAATCATTGTCAGCACTATTTATGGATTTGTAAGCAACAAACAACCCCTGCATGAAAAGAAAAACACCGGTCAATGGAATGGCCGTCTTTAACAAAGGCACAAAAGGGTAGGCTAAACCTCCGGCATCTTTAGAGGCCTCTTTTATTGACCAAGAGGCCTCAACATAATCAAAAGAACCAAAAATTAAAAAAAGCGAGACCGGGCACAAACACAATAAACTGCCAAAAAAGTTAATGCGATTTTGTGTGTTTTTAGACCACTGGCGATAAAACACATCGACACGAACATGGGAGTCTTCACTCAACGCATAGGCAGCAACTAATAAAAACACCATCGCGTGCATCCAAGTAACCAACTCTTGAAGCCAAATCCAACCCACAGAAAACACATACCTTAGGACGACAACACCAAAAACAGTGATTACCATTATCAACAACAACCAAGAAACAAGCTTACCAAGAGCAACGTTAAGCTTGTTAAAGGCGAATAAGACCTGTTTTATAAGGGCCACAGAGAACTAGTCTTGCCAGAACGTCGGGGTAAAGAGCACCAATAATGCAAAAATCTCTAACCTACCTAAAACCATTGCTGCAATACAAACCCATTTGGGTAGCACAGATAAATCAGCATAATTTACAAAGACCTCACCTAAACCTGGTCCAAGGTTGTTTAGCGAAGCAGCAACTGCTGAGAAAGCGGTTAACTCATCCAAACCGCTAGCCAAAAGAGTTAATGTAAACACCACTAAAATAACTATATAGGCTGATATAAAACCCCAAACAGAATCCAAGATTTTTTGATCTACACCTTTCGAGTTTATTTTTACAGCAATCTCGGCACTGGGGTGAACCAATCGTTTGGCCTCTCTTAAGCCTTGTTTTAAGAGAATTAAAGCCCGAGCAACCTTTAACCCCCCGCCAGTGGAGCCGACACAACCACCAACAAAGCTTAATAAAAGCAATAAAAAAGGAATAAAGACCGGCCAATAACCATAACCTACTGTGGTGTATCCTGTTGTTGTTCCTATGGAGACCACCTGAAAAAACAACTCAGTGAAAGTGGCTGACGATTGGGTTTGAGTTTGGCTAACCAGCAGCGATACTCCGGCTATAAAAACCACAGTTAACAACAAAACAATGTAGGCCTTAAACTCAGAATCTGCTAAGTAGGTGGATAGAGACTTGTTTTTCCAAGCGAAAAAATGCAACGAAAAGTTTATACCAGCCAACAACATAAAAACACTTGAAACCCAATAAATAAAAGACGAGTCTTGAAAAAAACCAAAGTTGGCATCATGGGTTGAAAAACCACCAATTGCGACAGTCGTCATGGCGTGACAAACCGCATCGAAAAGTGACATTCCTCCAAGCAAATACCCTAAAGCACAGAAAACAGTTAACACAACATAGATGGTTGCTAATGACCTTGCTGTTTCTTTTTGTCTTGGGGTAAGTTTTGATTCCGTTACTGAGGCGGCAGATTCCGCTTTGTACAGGCGCATGCCGCCAACCCCTAACATAGGCAGAATAGCAACCGCTAAAACAATAATTCCCAAACCCCCAAGCCACTGAAGTTGAGCTCTATAAAATAACAAACCCCTTGGCAACGAATCCAGGCCACTCATGACCGTTGCCCCTGTTGTTGTTAGACCTGAGGTAGACTCAAAAATAGCGTCAGTTAAGGTAAGGTTGCTGTCAGGCAACATTAAAAAAGGAATGCACCCAAACAAGGCCAAAATCACCCAAAACATAGAAACAATCATAAAACCCTCATGAAGACGAAGTTCGCCGCTGGTCTTTCTGCTTGGATACCAAATTATAAGACCAGAAATAAGAGTAAAGAAAAACGAGGCTAAAAAAGATGAAGCGGTGTAAACATCATTAAACAGACCAGCCACAAGAAAAGGCAACAACATCGATGAGCTAAAAACCATCAATA
>CAZVRH010000078.1:0-3212 GCA_964629335.1 uncultured Woeseia sp. | reverse complement strand
TTGTAATGAATAAGTGGATAAGTACAGAGACTAGATAACTAGCACCTATAATTCCCAGTGACTGAATAATAATACTATTGGCCGTAAGATTATCAGGTAACAAATATAATAGAACACCACAAATGAGTACAAATGTTCCTCCGACTGCATTGATTCTATCTAAACGCATTGTCGAGATTCACAAAGGTTGGTCTTTAAGTTCTTACTCGATAAATACTGTGTGATTTTTATCTTTTTCAGTAACCCTTATAACTAAGAGGCTCTGACAATCATCTTCACCCAAAGTAGGTTGATCAGCTTCTCCTCCGTGCACCCAATCGGCTGGTTCAAACCAGTATTCATTCTTATTATATGTCTTCCATTTCCCAGATGACTTTGATTGAGAACTGCCATCAAGGACGTACACCAAAGTACCCGCTGCAGGATGGAAATGTTTAGGTGTGTCTGCTCCACAACTTTCTCTTCTTTCTATATACATATCCATTTTTCCATCGAGATCAAAGATTTCAGATGATACAAGACCTTCAAAGCTTGGCTTTGTATCTTTATGACCATCAGCGTATGTGTTTAGACTGACCAGTAAAAATAGTGTTGCTGTTAAATATTTCATGATTCTCCTTAATTTTTTTAATTGCTTGAATATTAGTCTACAGAACTATACATATATTCCATTCCAAAGACTTTTCTGTTCCCACAAGACTCAATGTGCTTTGCGTATTTCTCATTAATGCCTTTGTTCTCCATGAACTGTTTCATTGCAGCACCTTTGGCTACATTCTCAGCCCTTGTTTCGCGGTTATACCAATGAGCCATTCTGATCATATCGTAAGGATAAGCATCGTCAAAGCCACGATAAGGTCTTAAATAATGGACACCGTAGCCTCCGTAACCAAATTCCTCTACTAATGACTCATGTTCAGCTGATACTTTTAAAAGGTCATTAAAAGATGCTTCTTCAGTAAATTTACAGTTAGCAAATTCAACAAACTGAATATTGTCATATTCCTCTTGAGGTATTCTCAAATGTCTTGCTGCAGTATTAATTACAGCGAACGTGCTATTACAAATGCTCGGGTTTTCATTAGTGTTATCATAATCATTAAGGTATGCGCCATACTCTCTATACATCTCTTCGCCATTTGGCCAGCTACCCCAAAGTACAAAATCATAGTCAGTTTCTCCAGCGATAATTGGAGTAAGAATGGCCTTTGAATATTTGAGACCGTTTTTACGTAAAAATTTCTCATATTTTTTTTCATACTTCACTACATCATCATAATTACTCCCTTCTGAGTATTTACAAAAGAATATTTCAGTCCTTAAGGTGTATTGATCTGATGTTGAATAAGCGTTAAAACTAAATAAGCAAATCATCAACAAACATAAATATCTCATATTATTCTCCTAATAAATTATTAACATAAACATATTCTAATACATTGAAAAAAAGAAATTAGTTTATACAGCCTTTCTGATTTTGAATCGATTATATAGGGTATATGTAACTATAAGATTATTTTACTAATCATCTTGAATGTGAGCTATACATTCCAATTCAAAAGAGGCATCTGCAGCAAGACCGTCAGCACCAAAAGCACTTCTAGCTGGATAAGGTTTTTCAAAATATTGCACATAGACCGAATTAAACAATGACCACTGGCTGATGTCATCAATCATCACTAAGCATTTAACAACATCATCATAACCAAGGTTATAATGAGCCAAAAGAGTGCCCATTCTTTTTAGTACATTATGAGCTTCTGGAACAATACCGCCTTCCACTAAATTACCCTCTTTATCTTCCCCAATCATCCCAGATAAATAAAGTGTATTACCTACTTTAACTGCATCAGAAAATGGAAAATCTTGTTTAATAGTCTGTTCAGATGAAAAATGTTCAACCACAACATCTTCTGCCCAACTATTAAAGCTGAACAATAGTGCTGATATGAGAATGAATTTTTTCATCCTTTATTAGCCAATAGTGCTTTGAGTAGCTCTAAGTTTCTTCTATTGGTTCTCATTAAAGTTTTAGTGTCAAAGTTATCGTTTAATTCTTCTATCATTCTAATAAGTTCTTTTTTTGATAATCGCCTTGTTTTAACTTGTTTTGCTTTGTCTAACTCTTTTTTCCAATTCTCGCTAGGCTTATGTGTTGCATCACCAAGTGCTTGTTGGAAGTTTTCTGTTTCTTTATCATTATTACCCATTCTCATTTTCATTCTTCGGTTCCATCTCCTAGCTTTTCTAATACTATTGTTTTGCATTCTTTATATTCAGAAGATTCAAATAAGCTATCTGAAAGAGCAAATGTTTCGTCAACAACAAAGGTCAAACAGTACCGTGGCAATCGTATCTCTTTCTGTTTTTCTAGTCTGTTTTTTGTTTTCATGCTTGGACAAGAAGCTATAAGTACTCCTGATTCGTGAAGAGTGTAGGTATTACAAAACGATAGCGACTGTGTTTGTTTCTGGATCGATCCAGTGTTGGTGTTTTCCATTTCTGCACAAGAAGATACTAACAGTCCAATAATTACGATGAGTTTTTTCATACCTATTATGTTAGAAATCAGCTATTACACAATATGTGTTTTCTCTTCCAGCCCAGTGATACTCTCTTGCATTTTCGCATGTGGTAAAACTAGGATAAGTTTCTCCTTTTTGCCAACCACGCTTGTCTTTGTAATACAAAACATAATCAGTAGCAGCTATTGAGTAGCCAGAAACTAAAACCAAGGATAATACTATAAATAGATACTTTTTCATGCTCTTAAATTATAGATTATACTCTATCTATGCAATTTGAGAACTTTTCACGTTTTTTCAAAATTCTAATCGTTGTGTTGTCTACTCAGCATACCCTAAATGCATACGCTGAATGCATAGAAGGCAATTGTGTTAATGGAAAAGGCACTTTGACATCTGCAGACGGATTCAAGTATGTCGGTGAGTGGAAAAATGGCCAACCACATGGACGAGGGACTATGACCTTTCCGGATGGGGAGAAATATGTTGGTGAACTTAAGGCAGGCGAACCAAATGGACAAGGCACTTTTACCTCTCCCGATGTGGAGCAATTTGTTGGTGAATCGAAGGATCAGAAACAGCATAAAGGCAGTATATCTACTATGACTTACAATGTTGCAGGACTTAAATACGTCGGTGAGTGGAAAAATGGCCAACCACATGGGCAAGGGATCTTAACTTCTCCCG
>CAZVRH010000077.1:0-3234 GCA_964629335.1 uncultured Woeseia sp. | reverse complement strand
ATTTCGTCCTACGACATTGGTTGACATTTATGATGCTGCAAGACTTTGCGATCAACTGGAACATATTCATCAATATGGACAACCCTTTGCGATAACGGAGTATAGCCAAGACAAATTTACTCATGATATTAATGCTGCTTATGCTGCTATAGCAGGGACAGAGAAAGGCATAGGACTTGCCGTAGATAATGTTGAACATATTGAACCTTTGATTAATCTTTTCGATACCTTTCTTGGGGGAGAAGGAAAGTATATGAAACGACCGTTTGCTGAAATTGGAGGATGTCCAATAGTCTCTCCTCTAAGGTTTGGCAAAGATAATGCAGAAGTCATGGTTAAGATGGCTGAAATGGGGCTTTATATTGGTGTATGCACAGCACCCCAGGCCGGCACCACTGCGCCCGCTTCTTTGGCAGGGAGTTTAGTTCAGTCATTTGCTGAAACTCTTGCTTGTCTTTGTGTCGTAAACCTCATTAAACCAGGCTCATATTGTGATTTTGAAATGTGGCCATTCATATCTGATCTAAGGACTGGTGCCTTCACTGGTGGCAGTGGTGAGCAAGCCCTCATCATGGCAGCGACAGCTCAGATGTGTAATTATTACGGACTAGTTTCTAGTGTCGCTTGTGGGATGACAGATTCAAAAACAATGGATGCACAAGCAGGCTATGAAAAAGCAATAACAACCACAGCAGCTATGCTTGCTGGAGGGAACGTTGTCTCATCATATGCCGGGGCAGTTGGAAGCATAATGGGATGGTCCTTTGAGGGAGCCATTATTGATAATGATATGTCTGGAAATATACTAAGGCTAGCGAAAGGCATTGAGGTTAATGATGAAACTTTATCTTATGATGTCATCAATGACGTTGTTTATGGAGATGGACACTATCTAAAACACCCTCAAACAATTAACCTTATGGAGTCTGAATTTTTATACCCTGATTTAGCAGACAGACAAACTACACAAGAATGGGAAGCATCCGGAAAGCAGACAATTTACGATGTTGCACATCTAAGGCTAAAGCAAATGATGAAGGATTATTATCCAGATTATATCGACAAAAAAACTGATGACAAAATTAGATCTCATTTTCCTATTCAACTACAAAAAGAAAGGATGAAACCCAACTCAAACTGGAAATAACCCTTTAAAAAGATTATTATTCACAAAAGCACTGATTTGAACCAGATTGCAGGTGCGTAAATAATGCTAAAGCGGGTTAAAAGTAGGTCATTTAAAGAAACCTCTATAGCATAAGCTTTTTGAGGTTTTTTTTGTAATAAAATTATATGGTTAAGGATATTTCATTTGAGTTTTTTCCACCAAGAACGGAGAAAATGGAACGGAAACTTAAGCAAAATATTGGGGCGTTAAAAAAACTATCCCCTCGATTTGTTTCTATCACCTATGGTGCGGGTGGAACTACTAGACATAAAACCCATGAAATTGTTTCTCAATTAATCAAGGAAACTAAACTCAATGTTGCTGCCCATTTAACCTGTGTGAATGCTAGCATAAATGAAATTGATGAAGTAATAGAAAACTATATGAATGTAGGTGTTAGACATATTGTTGCTCTAAGAGGTGATATGAAAGATTTAGGTCAATTTATACCTCATCCGCAAGGTTTAAATAATTCAATCGAATTAGTAAAGCACATTAAAGACAAAGGCGACATCAAAGTATCTATTAGTGGTTACCCTGAGCAACACCCAGAATCCCAAGGGATTGCAACAGATGTTAATTTTATTAAATCCAAGGTTGACGCTGGAGCCGATCAGATAATTACCCAATTTTCCTTTCAAGCTGAAAATTATATTAACTATAGAGATACATTGGTAAATAAAGGGGTTAATATACCGATTATTCCAGGAATTATGCTTATTAAGAGCTTTATAGGTATAAAGAATATGAGTAATAAAATTGGCATAAAGGTGCCAAATTGGGTTGATAATATCATTGAAAATGAAACTGAAGAGGACCAAAAGATAATCGCTGAAGATTTTGCTAAAACCCAATCAGAAGAATTAGCAAAGAACGGTTTTGAACAGCTTCACTTTTATACTTTAAATGAATCAGAGATCATGATAAATATTTCTAATCATCTAGGCTTCCAAATAAAAAATAATATTGCATAACAATAGGGTAGAAATGATAACAATCCAATCTCAAATAAAAGAAAAAGGATATCTATTAGCGGATGGCGCTACTGGAACTAACTTATTTGACATGGGATTGGAGTCAGGCTATTCGCCAGAATTCTGGAATCTAGAATTCCCTGAGCGTGTACAAGCTAATCATGAAAATTTTATACGTGCTGGATCAGATATTATCTTAACCAACTCGTTTGGAGCAAATAAATATAGATTAGCTCTTCATAATGCTGAAAATAAAGTAGAAGAATTAAATTTTGAGGCAGCAAGACTTGCCAAAGAATCATCTAATAAATTTGAAAAATCTGTTTTTATAGCGGGGTCAATAGGTCCAACTGGTGAAATATTAGAACCATTAGGTACATTAACTAAAAAAGATGCTCAATCAGCTTTTAAAAAACAGGCGTTAGCATTGAAAGACGGTGGTGCTGACCTGCTATGGATTGAGACCATGTCCTCAGAAGAAGAAATGGAAGCCGCTTTATTAGCAGCAAAAGAATCTTTATTACCCATCATTTGTTCTTATAGCTTTGATACTCATGGTAAATCAATGATGGGTCTAGAACCCTCAAAGCTTGCAGAGCTTGCCAGGAAATTCTATCCAGATGTTATTGGTTATGGAGCAAACTGTGGCATTGGGGCTTCTGAGTTAATTGGTTCTTTAATTTGCTTTAAAACCTCTAAAAAGAATGAAGATCTGTTGCTTGTGGCTAAAGGTAATTGTGGTGTTCCTGAATTTAAGGGAGATGCCATAGTCTATAATGGAACCCCGGAAATGATGGCAAAGTATGCTCGACACGCTAGAGATATGGGTGCATCTATTATAGGCGGATGCTGTGGCACAACCCATGTTCATGTAAAAGCAATGTCTGAGTCGTTAGAATCATATAAACCCTTAATAGAAAAAATAGATCTCGATTCCATTATTAAAAATTTAGGGCCTATGACAACTGGAAACATAGCAATGATAAATAATTACCTCAACCCAGGTTCAACAAAAATAGCACCTAAAAGAGAAAGAAAAAGAAAAAGAAGATGAATGACTTTTGTAGCTAAAACGCTTGACCTGAAGTACTA
>CAZVRH010000076.1:0-3294 GCA_964629335.1 uncultured Woeseia sp. | reverse complement strand
ATATCAGATAACGTTACGGCGTATGTAGAATCCAGATACATGAAATCAGAGTCAGTAGCTCAGATTGCATATTCTGGAACCTTTGGAAACATCACAAGTTTCCCTTGTTATAACCCACTCATGTCCGCACAACAACATCACACTATTTGTGGTAATTTTGAAGGCATGGGCGGCGACCACGCTCCAGATTTCGCATCCGGGGCAGCAGCGTTAGCCTACATTTCAGCTTTAGATATTGCTGTGGGTAACGGTGATATTCTTGGTTACGCTTCACCTATCTATCACCTAAAACGAAACGTTGAAGGTAACCCTCGACAAGGTGCATTTTTCTATAAGAACTTTGTTAACGTCGCTGGTCTAAGAGGAAGCTTCAATAACAATTGGTCATATGACGTGAATGTTCAATCGACTAAAGTTGACTATCAAAATGAGTACAGAAATGACTTATCGGTTACCGCTATCAACAGAGCGGTTGATGTCGTTTCAATAAATGGCGTACCAACTTGTGTTTCTGCCTTGAACGGTACTGATTCATCTTGTATTCCTTATCCACTATTTAATGGAGGTCTTCCAGGAGACGGTGGATTGCAAGCAGTATGGGATGGAGGGCAAGACCTTCAAAACTATATTGCAAATGCAACTTACATCAACGGTAATCTTGAACAAACTATCGTCTCTGGTTATGTAACTGGTGAACTTGGTTTTTCACTTCCTAACGCGCCGGGTAATGCTCAGCTTGTTGTTGGATTTGAAAATAAGAAAATGAGTTCAGATTACAGACCTGACTTACCAAGTAGGACTGGAGATAGATCTGGTTCTGGTGGCGCTACATTGCCACTAGCTGGTGAATATGATGTTGATGAACTGTTCTTCGAAATGGCTTTACCGGTCAGAGATAACTTCAGTGTAGATTTAGGCGCTCGTTTTGCAGATTACTCAACTGGAGCGGATACTGAAGCCTTTAAGGTTGGCGCTTACTGGACTGTTAATGAGAATGTCTCACTAAGAGCTTCGGTTCAAACTGCACAACGACATGCAACGATAGGTGAAATGTTTAGTGCGGTATCCGATGGTCTTGTTGACCTAGATTATGACCCTTGCGGAATTGATCCAGACACAGGTGCTGCGCCAATAGCATCAGCAGCTGCATGTGCGCTGACTGGTCTTCCTGCAAATCTTTATGGTACAGATCTTAAGTCACCGGCTGATCAATACAACATTAAAGGTGGCGGTAACGCCAATGTATTGCCTGAGGAATCAGAATCAGTCACTGTTGGTTTAATACTTCAACCAAATCGATTCCCAGGATTGGTTTTGACAATCGATTACTTTGATATCACTGTTGAAGACGGTATTGGTTCTGTAAGTGCAAAAACTGCACTTGATAAGTGTATCGAAACTGGAGCAGCAGGTTTCTGTGATCTAATTAATCGACATCCTACCAATGGAACCTTATGGCTAACTGGTGGCTATATCAGTACTCAGTTAACTAATATTAGTGAAGAATCCACAAGAGGTGTTGATATGATCTTTGATTACACAATGGACACCAGATTTGGTTCACTGGCATTAGAAGGCGTCAGTACTTTCTTGGATAGCTATGAAATCATTGAGCTCCCAGGAGAAGCCGCTATTACCTGTGCTGGTAATTGGGGTGGTTCATGTGGTAAAAACCCAATGCCTGACTTTATGGGTACTTATACCGCAACACTATCCACTGCTAGTAATACGGATGTTGTTCTTGGCCTTAGACACTTAGGAGAAACAGACGATCTCAATGCTAATGATATTGACTTTGACTCCTTTACGTATTTTGATTTAACTGCCAATTATTATGGCATTAAAAATACGAAAGTGACTGTGGGCATTAGTAATCTGTTCGACAAAGAACCAGGATATACATCTGATGCTGGAACAGCACCAGGAAACGGTAACACCTTCCCTGCCTATTTTGATGCCTTTGGAAGATATATTTTCTTCAATCTTACATATGGTGTTAATTAGTCAGCAAAGGAAGCTTAACTAAGCTTAAAAGGGCGGTTGATGTAACCGCCCTTTTTTTATAATGAGCTAAATCAAATATGGGTCATCTAATATATGCGAATTGATCTTTCATCAACTCAGTTAAAAAAACTACTGATGTTTCTTTTGATCGCCTCCTCCTTTGTGGTCCAAGCAGACAATCAAGCACTAAAAGAGTTAGAGAGCTGGGAGAAGAAGGCCATACAAATAAGAAACTCTAGTGGTAAATTTTATACATTTGAGGTTTATATTGCAGATTCCAATTACAAAAGAAAAAAAGGATTAATGCATGTAGAGAGTCTGCCGGGTGATAACGGGATGCTTTTTAAGTTTGACTCACCAAGAATAGCTTCTATGTGGATGAAAAACACTTATATTAGCCTCGATCTTCTATTTATCGATAAGAATCAAACAATAATTAAGATCCATAATGATGCTAAACCATTGAATTTAAGCAGTATTTCATCAAAACTGAAAGTAAAATGGGTGCTAGAAATCAATGGTGGGCTAGCCGAGGAGTTAAAAATCAAGCCAGGTGATAAAATTATTCTCTTTTAATTATTTGATATATATAGGTTTATTATATTTTCTTTCTATATTTTTGTTTTTTAACAACAGATAATAATAAAAATAACCCAATATTGGTTTGTGATTCAACAAACACAGCAGGATAATGCAAACTTTCGACACATATTTTATAAAAGAAGGTATTAAAATGATTAGAAATAAACTAATTGGTTTAGTTTTCTCATTCATGGTTCTTGGTTTAGCCCCTTCTGCGTTTGCAGAAGATGCGACCAGTGGAACATTGAATGGTAAAGTTCTAAACTCATCAGGTGAGATAATCTCTGGCGCTTCGGTTACGGTCTCTTCATCATCAACTGGTGTATCAAGAAGTGCTGTAACTGGATCAGATGGATCAATAACCATGCCATTACTAGCAGTTGGTAGATATAGTGTATCGATTTCAGCAGGTGGCTATCAAACATTAAACGACAACGTAAGCATAAGACTCGGTAACTCATCTTATAATTTTGTTCTGGGCTCAAGCTCAATGGAAGAAATGGTGGTTACTGCAGGTGCACAAGAAATTAAAGATTTTGACTCTACAACCACAGGAATCAGTGTGGATGTTGATGAATTAATCAATACGACACCTGTTGCACGGAACCTTACTGCAATTCAATTACTAGCCCCAGGAACTCAAAGTGGTGATGCTGCATTTGGTAATCTGGCCTCAATTGGTGGTTCTTCACCAGCTGAGAACGTTTA
>CAZVRH010000075.1:0-3320 GCA_964629335.1 uncultured Woeseia sp. | reverse complement strand
ACCTAATAAGACCTGACGGCATTTTTATCTGACTGATTTGAAAATTCTCAATAGCTCTTTGTGTCTGCGAACCCCAATGACTATCGGCAGGAACCTTAAGTTCCCCCATGCTATCTTTTTCTATTCTGTATTCCTTATCTGACAAAATTAACTCCTTGCTCATATCATAATACATAGAGAATAGCAGTCACAGAAGAAACTTTAGTGTATCATTCAATTTTAAGAATATAGGTGGTTGAAGTGAACGAAGATCAGCTACAAACAATTTCTCCTATTGACGGCAGATATTTAGATAAAAGCAGTCACTTAAGACAATACTTTAGTGAATCAGCGCTCATGCGCTACCGCGTGCTAGTAGAAATAAAATGGTTGGTGTTTCTGTCACAAAATAAAGATCTACATCAAGTCCCAAGCTTATCCAAAGATTTAAAAGATCAACTGGAAGACATCATTGGTCAGTTTTCAATTGAGGACGCCAAAATGATCAAGTCCATCGAAAAAAAAACAAATCATGATGTAAAAGCAATAGAGTACTTCCTCCAAGAAAAATTGAATAAACTTTCAGGCGGAAAAGATTTGATCCCCTTTATCCATTTCGCTTGTACTTCTGAAGACATAAATAATATTTCCTATGCGTTGATGATTAAAGACGCCTGTGAATCACAATTTGAAGAATTAAAAGAATTAACAGATGCACTCCGTAAATATTCCTATCAGTGGGCTGAGGATGCAATGTTATCCAGAACACATGGTCAAGCGGCCAGCCCAACGACTATGGGTAAAGAGATAGCTAATTATGTTTCTCGTTTTGATCAGCAAATAATAACACTCAAAGATGTTGAATTTAGGGCAAAAATGAACGGTGCTGTCGGCAATTTCAATGCACATCAAATCGCTTACCCAGGAATCCATTGGGTTGATCTTAGTTCCCAATTCATTGAAAGCTTAGGATTAACCAATAACCCTTATACGACCCAAATAGAACCGCACGATTGGATGGCTGAACTATTCCACTCCTTGATAAGAATTAACAATATTAGTCTGGATTTGAGTAAGGATATCTGGACTTACATCTCACTGGGTTACTTTAAACAAACAGTCAAATCTTCAGAAGTTGGTTCGTCCACGATGCCCCATAAAGTAAACCCAATCGACTTTGAGAATGCGGAAGGTAACTTTGGTTTAGCCAATTCAATCCTAAATCACCTCGCATCAAAATTAACTATATCAAGACTGCAAAGAGATTTAAGCGATTCAACAGCACAGCGAAATATTGGATCAGCGTTTGCTTATATTTCTATTGCGAATCAATCACTGTTGAAAGGTCTTGGAAAAATAAACATTGATAAAGAGATAATCAATCGAGATCTTTTGTCTAATCTTGAAGTACTCGCAGAAGCAATTCAAACCGTGCTCAGACGTGAGCAAATTGAAGATGCTTATGAGCATCTCAAAGAGCTTACCCGTGGCAGGACTCTTGATGAAGATTCACTATTGTCTTTTATAGAATCTCTTGATATTGGTGAATCGGTAAAAGAAGAACTAAAGAATATTTCACCTAAAAGCTATATTGGATTAGCCACAAAACTAGCCAAAGAAATCTAATATCATTCGATTATCCGATCAGTTTTAATGAGCAAAAAAGATTTAATTATTGTTGGCATGTCAGGGGGTGTAGATTCCGCTGTAACAGCATCCATCCTTTTAGAACAAGGGTTTGAAGTCGAAGGCTTACATATGACCAACTGGAGTGACGATGAACCTTATTGCACAGCAGCTCAAGATCATCAAGATGCAATGGATGCCTGTGATGAACTGGGTATAACGATGCATCACGTTAATTTTTCTAAAGAATACAGAAAAGAGGTTTTTGATAGTGCCCTGAATGATTTAAATGCAGGGTTAACTCCCAACCCAGATGTTTTGTGCAATCGCATGATAAAATTTGATCGATTTGCTAAATATGCTGTGCGCTTAGGTGCAAAAAAAATTGCTACAGGTCATTACGCAAGAAATCTAAAAAATAATGGAAAACAAGAACTCTATAAGGGAGCAGACCAAAACAAAGACCAAACTTATTTCTTACACGCCATTAACCCAAAAATACTCTCAGAAGTTCTGTTTCCAATCGGGGAAATGAATAAACCAGAAGTCAGAGAATACGCTTATAAAAAAGGGCTTCCAAATCATGATAAACCTGATAGTACAGGAATCTGTTTTATAGGAGAACGACCGTTTAAAGAGTTTATTCAAGCCTTTGTTCCTCCAAAACCAGGTGATATTGTTAATACAAATGGGGAATCCCTGGGAAGTCATGATGGCTTAGCTTATTTCACTATTGGTCAAAGAAAAGATATCGGCATAGGCGGGATAAAAAATCATTCTGGAGAGCCCTGGTATGTTGCTGATAAAGATATGAATAGTAATAAATTAATAGTTGTTCAAGGCAGAGATCATGAACTCTTATGGAAAAAGAAAGTTTTTGTAGACTCATTAAACTGGCTCGATGAAGGAATAGCAGCAATAATAAAAAATGGGGAAATCATTAAATGTGAGGCTAAGAGTCGGTATCGACAGGATGATGCTAAATGCTCTTTTAAGGCCTATAAGGATGGAGTAGCTGTTGAGTTTGATGACTCTCAATGGGCCATAACAGAAGGACAATACATGGTCTTTTATAAAGATGGTAAATGTCTAGGTGGCGGGAAAATAATGTCTCAATCTTATTCAAGTGACTAAAGACAATTCTATGATATTCATATACAATCAAGCCCGGATTAAGGATATCTAATGTCAAAACACATTCAATCATTAACTGTGGGCTCTAAGGAATACCAATACCTGGATCTCAAATCATTAGACATAGAAAACCTAGACAAAATCCCCTTTTCCCATAAGATTCTTCTAGAAAATGCTCTTCGTCATAGTCTAGAAGATGACACTCGAGAAAAGGACATTGATTCCATAATCAACTGGGACGCGAAAGCAGGTAAAGCTATAGAGATCTCGTTCACACCGAGCCGTGTGATCTTACAGGATTTTACTGGGGTACCGGCGGTAGTTGATTTAGCGGCAATGAGAGATGCTGTAGCCTCTATGAACGGAGATGCAACTCAGATCAACCCTTTATCGCCTGCTGAACTGGTCATTGACCATTCTGTGCAAGTTGATCACTTTGGATCTAATGATGCTCTGGAAAAAAATAACAAAGTTGAGTTTGAACGAAATCAGGAACGTTATAAATTTTTAAGATGGGGTCAGGAAGCTTTCTCAAACTTCCAAGTGGTACCTCCCAACACAGGTATTGTTCATCAGGTTAA
>CAZVRH010000074.1:0-3382 GCA_964629335.1 uncultured Woeseia sp. | reverse complement strand
GCTGTTCATCAGTCAATTATCTCAAAAGAAGAGGCTGATTTATTAATTCAATACCATGCCCTAGCTGAAGAAATAATTAACGTCGATGATTTTTCTCAAGAAGAAGTTGATCAGATCAGATAGTATTTAGAGGCTGTCTAATGTTCGTCAAAGATGTCTCTTGTAAATAACTTAGATTCCACATCATCCAAATCCTTAGATTTCCGATTGGTTACTATCAAATCGGATCGCTGTTTAAATTCCTTTAGGTCTGTAATTATCTCAGCATCATTTAAAAACTTATGTTCTTGAAGCAGAGGCTCAAAAACAAGTATTTTCATGCCTTTGTCCTTAAGTCTCTCTATTATTCCGATAATTGAGGATGTTCTATAGTTATCGCTGTTTAATTTCATTGTCAAACGGTGAAATCCTATAGTGTTCAACTGCTGCATAGCAATCTGCTCCGCGATAAAATCTTTTCTAGATGTGTTTGAAGTTATCACTGCCTTTATAAGCGTCTGAGGGAGATTGTTGTAATTTGCTAACAGCTGTTTGGTGTCTTTCGGCAAACAATATCCCCCATAGCCAAAGGATGGGTTATTGTAACCTTCCCCGATTCTTGGATCTAAACACACCCCTTCGATAATATCTCTAATATTAAGATTATTAACCATCGCAAAAGTGTCCATTTCATTAAAAAAAGCCACTCTCATTGCTAAAAAAGTATTTGAAAATAGCTTTATTGCCTCAGCCTCAGAAGACTCAATGAAGATTGGCTCTATGTCATCGAGTTTCGAGGCTTGAACAAGTAGTCTTGCAAAAGATCTAGACTGCTCACATTGCCCTCCAATGATGATTCTCGATGGATAGAGATTATCCATAAGAGCATGATCTTCTCTTAAAAATTCAGGAGAAAAAATAATTTGCCCGCTTGAGTATTTGTTTCTTAGAAAATCAGTGTATCCGACAGGTATTGTTGACTTAATTACAATGAGGCAATGAGTATTTATAGCTAAAACATCATCTACAACTGATTCCACCTCATTCGTATCAAATGCATTAGTGGTCTCATTAAAATTCGTAGGTGTTGCTATAATTACAAAATCAGCATCTTTAAAAGCTTGTTCTTTCTCGGAAGTGGCTGTTAAGGATATTGTCTGCTCCTTGAGAAGACCATCAATGTTTGTGTCACGAATAGTCGATTTGCCAGAGTTGATGCTTTCCACTTTCTCTTTGTTTGTATCATAAATACAAACCTTGCTGCTTTGTGCTAACAATGCAGATAAGGACATACCCACATAACCAGCACCAACGACTGTAATCTTATTTCTATTGTCCATGGCCTCTATAAATCCTGTGGTTTCTATTTAAGCTCTCAAATCTATTGTTTGATATTTTTTATCTCTTATTTGAGTAAGCAATTGTTTAAGTTTGATGCTGTCATCAGTAAGTATAAGCCCCAAGTCGCCTCCTCCAGCTCCAGATGGTTTATAAAATAGCCCTAGCTTATTTGTTAATTTAGCAAGCTCTTGATGTTCATCGGTGTATATTCCTAAGTTATATTTTTCATTTAATCGTTGCATAAGAATATTATATTGCTCCATTAATTCTAAAATAGATGAAATGTCATGATCTATCCAAGATAAAGATAATTCTTTGAGCACTTGATTAACATCGATTTGGAGTTTTTCAAAAAATTCTTTGTGTTGTACTTGCCCATTAAAATATTTCTGAATCATACTAGACGTCTTGCTCTCTTTTCTCGTTATAACGCCCTTAATAATTAGATCTGAAGGCCATTCAAGTGTTGTCCATTTTCCTTTACTTAGGGTTTCAATATCACATTCTATTAATCCGGAGTCTGCATGAGCAGCTATGACATCTAAGCCACTGCCTAAGTTATTTTGTTTGGTGTTATGCACTCTAAGTGAGGAATTAAGAATCATCTCATCACTATATTTGAGGTCAAAAAAGTTTACTATGGCTTTTATTAACGCTGAAGATATAGCTGCACTGGAACCAACACCTATTTTTTTATTCTCTTTATAGAAGTCAGTTGTGTCTATAGTGAATCTGGTCTTAGTTGGTCTGATTTGCATCTCCAGAATTGACCATTTCAAAAATAACCCTAGCTCTTGGGGGTCCTCACCCACCCATTCAACTTTGTGTTTATTGTTAACATTGAAAGCAAATGTTTGATTTGAGGGTAAAGAGCATAGAGTATTGGTGGAATTCTGGGTTTTCTCTATAGTAACCAAAGCTCTCTGCTTAGTGGTTAATATAGTTGCCAGTGACCCATCTAAAGCTAAATACTCTCCTGAAAGAAATACCTTACCAGGTGCTGTTGATTCAGCTTTCATTGATCACACTTGCCCCAGGACCAATCTTAGCCTCAATGACTTTCAGGACATAAGGCTTATTCATGAAGCTCTCTCTAATTAAATCTTTATTGTCTGGATCGCAGACGATTTTGACCTGTGGTCCAGCATCAACAGTAAAAAAAAGATCGGTGCCATTCTTTCTAATGGTCTTTATGTCTTCAATACAATTCATTGTCATTTCGGTCATATAATGAATTTCAGGTGTTGATGTTTTCATTACCTCATGCATCCGATAGCAATTCTGTTCAGCAACTTCGCCCAATTTACCAATATTTCTTTCTGCTATTGCAGTCTTTGCAATTTCAATATCAGCTTTATTCGAGTCTAACCAAGACTGATACAGCGGGGATGTCATCCTTGAAATTTCCATTCCTTCCCTCGAGCTGAACTTTTTTTCTCTATCGTCCGTAACACAAATAATGACACTCAGTGCCCAGTCTTCTGGATGAACAATCGTCTGACAATTGACTTGATTTTCAACATCTAGAAAAACGAAACCGCCAAACAATGACCTTGGAGCAGATCCGGAACCCAGTATAGAGGCTTTAATAAGTTGATCATGACTCATTTCTAAATTAAAGAGTCGATTATAAGCAACCACCAGAGAAGCAATACCTGAAGCTGAAGACGCAAGACCTGCCGATGTTGGAAAATTATTATTCGATTCGATGACACAACCATGATCATTGTTTGAAATTTTATTTAAGTGTTCTAGGGTTGGTTTTATCCGACTTAAATCATCTTGTTTTGTGCCGTTTAATATCCAAATATCTTCACCGGATTCTTTGTTTCTTGATATGGTTGTGGTTGAAGTTAATGAATCTATCGTCAATGAAATTGAACTCATTGCAGGGATATTTAACCCTGAATCTGCTTTGCCCCAATACTTAATTAGTGCAAAATTTGGATGGGCTATGGCTGTTACTTCTGACAATTTAATCTTAAGGTAAAAATTAACTCTATTAATTAGGTAGTATACTGTATCTCCTCGATAATTAGAGAAATTGGAATCAATAGTTATG
>CAZVRH010000073.1:0-3612 GCA_964629335.1 uncultured Woeseia sp. | reverse complement strand
CCTGTTCAATCAAAAAATTTAAGAAGAGAGTTAGATCGATCCATTCAAGTTGAAATTGAGGATTGGCGTTTTCTTGGTGCGTTTGGTATTCCGCAGCTAGGGCGTGGTGATTCCAGACGCTTGTTGCAACATATACGTATTGGGAAACTTGCCACTATAACTCAAGAAGAAATTATGGAAATTGAAGGTTTTGCTGAAATCTCATCTGCAGATATCGTCTTGGGATTATCCCAGC
Source organism: uncultured Woeseia sp. (assembly GCA_964629335.1). Classification (GTDB taxonomy): domain Bacteria; phylum Pseudomonadota; class Gammaproteobacteria; order Steroidobacterales; family UBA11654; genus CACPJA01. The sequence goes on along the minus strand of CAZVRH010000073.1, from coordinate 3,377 downwards.
GATGGCCCACAATTGATCATATGCTTGGTCTTGGATTTAATCTCATCGAAACCCCACTGTTATCTGAAACTAAAGCTATTGAATCTCCAGTTAGTGGTATGAAGGTGGTCTTTACCGGGAAAATGGTTTTTGGATCAAGAGATGAGATGAAACAAAATGCACTACAACTAGGGGCACAAGTGCAAAGCTCGGTTTCATCAAAAACAGACATGCTGATATGTGGCGAAAAAGTAGGTCCAACAAAAATAGCTAAAGCTGAAAAACTTGGTGTCCGAGTTGTCAGCGAAGAGGAATATAAATCCCTGCTTCAAAAAGGCTAGTGGTTTTTTAACATCTCCTTTATCTTAGGTTTTGTGATCTTACCCATAGAGTTCTTGGGTAGATCATTAAGAAAGCTTATTTTTTTTGGAACCTTATAGTCTGATAGGTAGTTTGAACACCACGCCTGCACTTCCTCAATGCTTATAGGCTCGTTTTTCATCACTATAGCTGTAGCCACAATTTCTCCCCATTTATCATCAGCTATCCCAACAACTGCACATTCTTTTATTGCATTGTTTCTCAAGAGCACATCTTCTATTTCCAAGGCTGAAATTTTATACCCTCCTGATTTAATAATATCCACAGAATCTCTCCCTAAAATCCTGTAGTAGCCTTTTTCTAGTACCACAATATCGCCTGTCAAAAACCAACCGTCTTTAAAGGATTCCTGTGTCTTATCATCAAGGTTTAAATAGCCCTCGAAAACTTGAGGTCCTTTTATTAACAACTGCCCTGCTTCATTTTCACAATCTATGGTTCTCCCATTATCATCTTCAAGCTTTACTTGAACTTCTGGAAGAGGAACCCCAACTGAACCTGGCCTCCTCTCACCATTGATTTTATTAGAGAGCGCCATACCCACCTCTGTCATGCCATATCTTTCAAGCAGTTCCTGTCCTGTAAGTTGCTGCCATTTTTTGTGAATTTCTGGAGCCAAGGCTGCCGATCCAGACATCATTAGTCTCATCTTACTAAATCCTTGGGTTAACTTTAAATCCATGGAATTCTCTAATTGTTCTATAAGAGAAAAGTAGATGGTTGGCACAGCTGTGAAAACAGTGAAATTGCTTGAAGCGACTGCAGTGCAAACCTTCTTGGTTTCAAACGGTCCCAGCATTGTAACTTTGGCCCCAACATAAAGCGGGCAAGACAGCGAGTTTATAATTCCATGGATATGATGTAGTGGCAAAAAGAGAGGGATGTGATCTTCCTTTGTCCATTCCCAAGCTTGGACCAATGCAGTTATTTGGGCTTCAACATTCATATGAGTGGAGACCACACCTTTGGGTTTACTTGTGGTGCCGCTTGTATAGAGAATCATCGCCTGCCTCTCAGAGGTAATTTCAGGGAGTCTGTTTCTCTCTTCCAGGTTTAGGTTTCCCAGGATTTTTATTTTTAGGTTTTTCTTTTTTGGAAGGTTGTTTTGTTGTTCACAGTCGCCGCTCGTGATAATTAAGTTTATTTCAGCATCTCTTATGTAGTGATCGAGTTCACCTTCTTTAGCAAAAAGACTGAGAGGAACAGCTACTCCACCTGCTTTCCAGATCGCCCAGAGGGTGCAGATATAATCAATATCAGGATTCATTAGGAATCCTATTCTCTCTTCATTTAGATCTTTTTCTCTACCCAATAAAGAAGATGCTATTAGATCAGATTTTTCATTAAGGTATGAATAAAGGAATTCTCTTCCTCCGCACTCAATAGCTACCCTTTCCTTAAAAGAATCCAGTTGTTCAAAAATTTTCAACATTTGTTAAGTACTTTTTTTAGAGAAATTGAAAATATCTTCGTATGTCTTTGCAAAAGCAACTACCCTTAGATCATCCCTCTTTCTGCCAATTATTTGCATTCCCATCGGCAGTCCATCCCTATTAAATCCCACAGGGACTGATATTGTCGGTAGACCAAGTAGACTTGGAAGGCATACAACTTCCATCCATCGATGATAAGTATCTAAATCAAAGCCAGATATTTGTTTAGGGAATTCCAATTCTTTATCAAAAGGAAAAACTTGTGCAGAAGGGATTGCTAGAAAGTCATATTGTAGAAATAACTCTTCGACGATATGCTCACACTTTTTTCTCTGATCAAGAGCCAACTCTAGATCATCAGGTTCTACACTTCTGCCCTTTTCGAATTCCCATCTAACCGGTAGTCCTAACTCTTCGTTAATCTCTAGATTCATTACAGTCAAATAATCAAAAATATTTTTTGAACGAAGCGTTGTCCAACTATCCCATAAGACAGCAGCATTGATATCTAGCTTTGGAGTTGAAACATGCAGCCCATTTTTATTCAAATCATTTAGTGCAGTCTCACATAGGTCGAGTATCCCTTCTTCATATTTATAAGCCCCACTCATATCTGAAAGCCAACCTATGTTGATGTGAGAAAAATCATGATCATTGTTGTTCCTGAATGAAGACACTAGATCTATGGAGAATGGGTCTGAAGGGTGCTTACCAGATACGGCGTCAAGAAATAAAGCCATATCTTCAGGAGTCCTTGTCAGACATCCAGGTGTAGATAACAGTGGAAATTGTGTATCTATCTCCATGACTCGATATTCTGGGATTAAGCCTGGGGTGGGCCTGAAACCATAAAGGTTAGAATACGCGGCCGGATTTCTGCAAGAACCCATCATGTCTGAACCGTCCGCAAAAGGAAGCAAGGAAGCACCCACTGCGGAAGCAGCTCCTCCACTTGAGCCACCAGCTGTTTTTGTGTGATCGAAAATATTTGATGTGGGGCCAAACAACTTATTTGTGGTGTGTGAACCGAGTCCTAATTCAGGCGTGTTCGTCTTACCTATGATTATGGCTCCCTGACTTATTAGTCTATCGACCATTATGGAGTTTTTTAATGGCAGGTTATTTTTATATTTTCTTAAACCAAATGTGGTGGGCAAACCCACTGCATCCGTAAGATCTTTGATTGCCATTGGCAGACCAAACAATAATTTTTCACCTTCTATGGTGTTTAGTTTTAAATCTTTGGCTTCATCTTTGATTTTCTCTTCATCTTTTAGCGAGACAATAGCGTTTAACATGGGATTTAGTTTTTGTATTCGATTCAGATAATATTCTGAAACTTCCTTGGTATTTATCTGCTTCGAAGTAATACGTGAGACAATCTCTTGAACCGATAGATTTTCAAGCATCTATCTTGCCTTAGTTATAGAGGTAGAGACCATCTCTAGGACTTCTTCATAAGTAGATGATCTAGGATTGGTTGTGTACGCTAAATCGAGCATGGTTTTTTCCGCAATGCTCTTAGCGCCCTCTTCTGGAACTCCAATTTCTCCTAGACTTTTAGGAATATCAATTCTGTCCAAA
>CAZVRH010000072.1:0-3838 GCA_964629335.1 uncultured Woeseia sp. | reverse complement strand
TTAGCAAAGATAGCATTAAGCAATCCAGCTAAAGAGAATACACCGGCAGTCATAACTACCACCACAAAGGTTAACACCGGATATTTAATATTTAGATCGGTGAAAAACAAAGCAATAACTGAAACAACAGCGGCAACAAATAAACCTCTGATAATTCCTCCAGCTAAATACCCTATGACGATTGATGTTTCGCTCATCGGTGAAACCAATAATTCTTCAATATGGCGCTGTATCTTGGCATTAAAAAAACTACCGACCACATTACCGTAAGAATTCGTTATCACGGACATCATAATCAATCCAGGAGCGATATACTCCATATACGGGTATCCGTCCATTTCGCCTATCCGCCGACCGATAAGCGTACCAAAGATAATAAAATACAAAGACATGGTTATCCCCGGAGGGATGAGGGTTTGCACCCAGATTCTTAGAACTCTTGTCGTCTCTTTTCGAACCAAAGCCACCATGCTGATTATCTGTGAATTCATCTTTGTTTCTCTTTGGTTTGATGATTGGTTAGCTCAATAAATAATTCTTCCAATCTACTGGTTTTATTCCTCATGCTGTTAACTTTGATATCGAGCTTCTTTAACTCAGTGAAAATATTATTTATTCCCTGAGACTGCGACACAAAAACCTCAATTTCTCGGGGTGATCTCAAGCTTGTTTTATATCCTGGGATCTCTGGCGGAAGATTAATTGGGTTATCAATGTTAAGTACAAAAACCTCTTGTTTTAATTTTCCTAGGACATTCAACATGGAGTCGTTTTCAATAATTTCTCCCTCATCAATAATTGCAACTCGATCACATAGCTGCTCAGCCTCTTCCAAATAATGAGTTGTTAAAATAATCGTAGTGCCTTGCTGATTCAATTGCCTGAGAAAATTCCACATCATTCTTCTGGTCTCAATATCGACACCTGCAGTTGGCTCATCGAGTAACAGCAGCTTAGGTTGATTAACCAGTGCTCTAGCCACCATAAGCCTTCTTTTCATTCCGCCCGAAAGGTCTCTAGCGTTGCTGTTTCTTTTTTCCCAAAGATTCATTTGCTTTAAGTATTCTTCCGCCCTCTTTTTAGCCTCAATGCGTGGAATACCATAAAACCCAGCTTGATTTACCAAGGTATTAATACATTTATCAAATAAATTTAAATTGACCTCTTGCGGAACCACACCAAGACAGCTTTTAGCAAGACTGAGTTGGTGATCGATATCGTGACCAAACACAATAACGCTTCCAGAAGTTTTATTTACTAGAGATGTAATAATCCCTATGGCTGTGGTTTTTCCGGCGCCATTAGGTCCCAACAACGCAAAGAAATCGCCTTGGTTAACCTCAAAATTAACTGCTTTTAAGGCCTGGACTCCATTTTTATATTGCTTGGAGAGGTCGTTTACTGATAAGGCTTTCATGAAAGAGCATTTTGCACCCTTCTCAAAATAAAGCAATAATGTTGCTATATTTTCAGAGGAGAATTTAATCAATGACACAAATTTGGCATCACAGCAATTTAGATCGCCTAGATCTAGTAAACAAGGTTCATAAGAACACACTGATGGAAGCATTAGAAATTGAAATTACAGACATTGGTGATGACTATGTTAAAGGCATCATGCCGGTCAATGAAAAAACAAAACAACCTTATGGCCTGCTCCACGGGGGAGCCTCAATGGGTTTAGCGGAGACGTTGGCAAGCACTGGGGCGGGTCTTTGTATTGATAATGAAAAATACAAAATTGTTGGACAAGAAATCAATGCAAACCATCTCAGATCTGCCACCGAGGGTAAAGTCACCGGAATAGCCAAACCAATATTTATAGGTACCCGTTCTCAAGTTTGGGAAGTCAAAATTTATAAGTCAGAAACTGACCTTAATGATAACAATTTGTGTTGTATAGCAAGGATGACGGCTCTTAGGATCGATAGGAGTTAGCGATAGTTTTTTCTATTTTATTGTTCTTTGTTACTGCTATTTTGTATGCTGCTGTCGGTTTTGGTGGTGGCTCTACCTACAACGCTCTGCTCGTAATTAGTGATCTAGATTTTTGGTTAATCCCAATTATTGCTCTTATTTGTAATCTGATTGTAGTGACCGGCAACTCGATTAGGTACCAACAAAAACAATTAATTCCATGGAGTTTTAGTGTTCCAATTATTGCTGTTTCGGTTCCTGCAGCTTTTTTTGCAGGCACTATAAAGATCGGCGAACCTCTCTTTATTTTGATTCTTGGAATCAGTTTATTTATCTCTGGTCTTGCCATGATTATCAGGCACGATGAAGTGAATACGCCATCGGAATGGATTCAATCGAAACGGGGTATTATTGTTAACCTTCTTATCGGTATTCTTTTAGGGTTTATCGCTGGTTTTGTTGGTATTGGAGGAGGAATATTGTTTGCACCGATACTCCATTTACAAAAGTGTTTGCCGTCCAAACAAATTGCTGCGTTTGCCAGTGTATTTATATTTTTTAATTCCATCGCTGGTCTCAGCGGCCAACTGACTAAACAAACGACCGCCATTAATATGATGCTTCTCAGTGACTATATTGGGTTGTTTTTAGCTGTTTTAATTGGGGGTCAACTAGGGAGTCGATTGGGCACACAACTGCTTCCAGGAATACTTATTCGCCGAATAACTGGAGCACTGGTAATATATGTTGGTGTGCGGATGTTATTAATACTTATTGGGTAAAACTTTATGCAACAAAGGGTAGAAATCACTGTTCATTATTTTGCTAAGTTGAGAGACCTGACAAATAAGGAACAAGAATCTTTCGAAACAGAAATAAACAGCACCCCAAAAGATGTATACCGAAAGTTGAAGGAACTCTACGATTTACCAGAGATCTCTCATTTAAAAATAGCCGTGAATGATAGTTTTGCCTCTTGGAAAACCGAGTTGGAAGATAAAGATAAATTAGTCTTTATCCCCCCGGTAACCGGTGGATGAATAGTTTTCATATCACTGAAGATGTCATTGATGCTGAGAGTATTCAGCCAGCGCTGCCTGCAAGCAAAGTAGGGGCGAAGTCGATATTTGAAGGGATAGTCAGAGACAATAATTTAGGGAAAATTGTCAAGAAACTTGAATATCAGTGCTACGAAGAGTTAGCGACGAAAGAAGGGAGCACGATCCTGAAGGAAGCATTAGAAAATTATAAAATAGACGGCGCTTTTTGTGTTCATCGAACGGGTACACTTGAGATCGGAGAAACAGCGGTATTAGTTATGGTCTATGCTGCTCATCGTGAGGATTCTTTTCAAGCTTGTCGCTACATTATCGATGAAGTCAAAACAAGAGTTCCTATCTGGAAAAAAGAAATCTATGTATCTGGTGAGAGCGACTGGCTCAAAGGCGCGGGCTAAAAACAGCTAGGGAGACAAAAACTCCCGTTCAGCTAACTCCCTGGAAACCGCTAACATGTCTTCAAAAGTTCTAGTAGCTGGTCCGTTGGCTATGTATTTCCCATTAATCACCATGGTAGGTGTGGATCTAATTTTGTACTTACTCGTCAATCTTTGGGCTCGATTCACTTTGCTTTCAACCGTGAAAGAACGAAAACGACTGAAGAATTGCTGTCTCGTAACGCCCTGTTTTTCAAACAGCTTGAAGATTTCATTTTCATCCACCAGGGATTTTCGATCGAGATGCATGGCTTTAAAAACTTCTCTATGCATAACATCTAGGTTTCCTAATGATTCTGCTGTGTAGTATATTCTTGCGTGTATTTTGTACTGATCATTAAAGACCACTGGCATTTTTTTAAAATCAATGTAATCGGCTTTACTTTTCTCAAATTGATCTAGATAAGTTTCAAAATTAAAACAGTG
>CAZVRH010000071.1:0-4292 GCA_964629335.1 uncultured Woeseia sp. | reverse complement strand
TCAGTTTTTAATGCCATTAATCAAATAACCGGATACAATTTGGAATTGATTAATTTTGAGATTCATAGTGTTAGTGTTGGCGAAGATGCACAAGGCGAAGTGACGGTGACTGTGAAATTTAACGGTCAAGATTACAGAGGTCACGGCATCAGTACTGACATCATTGAATCTGGCGCCCTAGCCTATCTTGAAGTAATCAATCGAATAGAGCGAAATAGAAAAAGACACTAGAGGGAAATTATGCCACTAAAACCAACACAATATATTTGGTTTAATAATCAACTCATTCCATGGGAAGATGCAAAAATTCATGTTTTAAGCTACGCATTGCATTATGGTTCTGCAGTTTTTGAAGGAATAAGAGCGTATTCCACTAATGACGGAACTAAGATTTTTAGACTAAAAGACCATATAAAGAGACTCTTTAACTCTGCCAAGATCTATAGAATGAAGATTCCTTATGATGTCGAAGAAATCCTTCAGGCTTCAAGAACAATTATTTCTTCGAATAATTTAAATGATGGGGCTTATATTCGTCCTATTGCTTTTAGAGGATACAACGATCTAGGGCTCCACGCCTCTTTAGACGATGATATTGAAGTTGCAATTGCAGCCTGGGAATGGGGAGCATATTTAGGGAGTGAGGGCCAAGAAAAAGGTGTTGATGTCTGTGTTTCATCATGGAATAAGATTGCGCCTAACACTATTCCATTGATGGCTAAAGCTTCTGGTAATTATCTTTCAGGTACCTTGGTAGCCATTGAAGCCAAAGAGAATGGCTATGACGAAGGTATATGTCTAGATTCAAATGGAATGGTTAGCGAAGGAGCCGGTGAAAATTTATTTATGATCAGAAACAATCAGATCATCACCCCTCCTATCAGCTCATCAATTCTAGACGGAATCACAAGGGACACTGTGATTAAAATTGCTGAAAGCCAGGGTTATCGTGTGATTGAAAGAAGCATTGCTAGAGAGGAGCTTTACTTAGCTGATGAGTTATTCTTCTCAGGCACCGCCGTCGAGATCACCCCAATAAGGAGTGTGGATAGAATCAATATTGGTAAAGGTTCAAGAGGTAAAATAACTCAACAGATCCAAAAAATATTTTTCGGACTATTTGATGGATCAACTCCAGATGATTGGGGTTGGTTAGATGCTGTTGAATAATTCTCCAAAAACCCTTTTTGAAAAAATATGGGATCAACATGTCGTCGTTCCTGAAACTGAGAACACACCTGCTATCTTATATATTGATCTACATCTCATCCACGAGGTTACAACTCCTCAGGCGTTTACACAGTTACGGGAGAACAATCTAAGCGTAAGGTCTCCAAATAAAGTGTTAGCGACCATGGATCACTCAACGCCTACTGTCCCGATAAAAACTATTAATGATTTAGATCTTGTGGCTGAACCGGGCCCCGCTGAACAAATTAGGGACATGATTAAGAATTGCCAAGATTTTGGTATTGAGCTTTATGGCTTTGATAGTGAACGTAGAGGTATTGTGCACGTTATTGGCCCTGAGTTAGGTGCCACTCAACCTGGAAGGACTATGGTTTGTGGGGATAGCCATACCAGCACACACGGAGCTTTTGGTGCCCTAGCCTTCGGCATAGGAACTACAGAAGTAGCTCATGTCTTAGCAACGCAATGTCTATTGCAAAGGAAACCGAAAACATTAGCTGTAAATTTGAACGGCCAGCTTAATGACGGAGTGTCGGCTAAGGATATTATATTAAAAACTATAGGAACTATTGGTGTCGACGGTGGAACAGGACATGTTATTGAGTATCGAGGTAGCACTGTTCCCTCTCTCTCATTGGAGCAAAGAATGACTATTTGCAATATGAGTATCGAAGGCGGTGCAAGAGCTGGAATGTTTGCTCCAGATGAATTAACTTTTGAATACCTTCAGGGAAGACCCATGTCGCCAAATGGCGATGATTGGCATAAAGCAGTTGATCAATGGAAACAGCTCGTGAGTGATGAGGGTTCTGTGTTTGATAAAGAGGTTGATATTGATGTAGATTCTCTTAAACCAATGGTAACGTTCGGTACTAACCCAGGCATGGTCATGCCAATAGACTCTGTAGTTCCTGATCATCATGGCAATCAAAGTTTTAAGCAAGCTCTTGATTATATGAGAGTTGAATCAGGAAAACCTCTTCTTGAAAAGTCCATTGATGTTGTTTTTATTGGAAGCTGCACCAACTCTAGATTGTCTGATTTACAAGACGCTGCACAAATATTGGACGGTAGGAAAGTTGCAGAGAATGTTAGAGCAATAGTTGTTCCTGGTTCACAAGCAGTTAAGGCAGAAGCAGAGGCATTAGGATTGGATAAAATTATTCTTAATTCAGGTGCTGAATGGAGAGAATCAGGATGCTCGATGTGTCTTGGTATGAATGGTGATACAGTTGGTAATGGACAGTTGGCTGTGAGCACCAGTAATCGGAATTTTGAAGGCCGCCAAGGCAAAGGCTCAAGAACAATCCTGGCTAGTCCAAAAACTGCTGCCGCGTCAGCAATATCAGGTTTTATTCAGGATCCACGTTTGTATAAAAGCAATTAGGTTATGGAGAAAATAATAAAATTTACGTCAAAAACTGTTGTGCTTCCGAATGAGGACGTCGACACCGATCAAATCGTCCCTGCACGATTTTTAACACTTCCATCAAAAGTAGGGATTGGTGAGTGTCTTTTTTATGACTGGAGGTATAACGAATCTGGGGAACCTAATAAGGATTTTATTCTGAATAAGAAAGAATCCCGAGATTGTTCAGTGTTAGTTGCAGGCAATAATTTTGGTTGCGGATCTTCAAGGGAGCATGCACCTTGGGCTTTGGTTGATTTTGGTTTTAAAGCTATTATCAGTACATCTTTTGCTGATATCTTTAAAAATAATTGTCTTAAAAACGGACTTATACCTATTACTGTCCCTAAAAATATTCACGATTGGTTGATGGATAACCCTAGAGTTGAAGTAACAATTGATTTAGAAAAGACTCTATTGCATACCGATCAAGGTCATGAAGCATCTTTCCCAATAGAATCTTTTTCAAGATATTGTTTGATGAACGGAATGGATCAGTTGGGATACATTCTTAGCAAGGAAGCTGAAATTCAAAAACATGAAAATAAATTATGAAAGCTAATATCACACTTCTCCCAGGCGATGGTATTGGACCAGAAATTACCAATGAAGCAGTAAAAGTTATACAAGCTATTGAAAAAAGATTCAGTCATTCGTTCACTATAAATAATGCTCTTTTTGGAGGGGCAGCTATTGACCAGACAGGCTCTCCTTATCCTCAGGAGACTCAAGATTTATGCAAACAAGCAGATGCCGTTCTACTTGGTGCAGTCGGTGGTCCTAAATGGAGTGACCCTAAAGCTAAAACAAGACCCGAAAAAGGTCTTTTAGATATGAGGTTTGATTTAGGGGTTTATGCCAATCTTCGGCAAATCAGAACTTATCCTCAATTAATCAATCATTCTCCTATCAAGCAAGAATATATAGAGAATATTGACATTATCTTTGTAAGAGAATTAATTGGAGGTATTTATTTTGGTGAAAAGGAAAGACATGATGATTACGCGAAAGACGTCTGTGAATATTCAACTCCTGAGATTCAACGGATTACAGATGTTGCAGTTAAATTAGCTCAACAAAGAAAAAATAAGATTATCTCCATCGATAAGGCAAACGTTATGGCGACTTCTCAGTTATGGAGAAGTGTTACAACAAAATACATAGAAGATAACTACCCAGAAATAGAGTTGGAACATATGCTGGTTGATGCAGCTACAATGCACTTACTTTCCAGACCAGCTGATTTTGATGTGGTGTTAGCTGATAATTTATTTGGTGATATTCTAACTGACGAAGCTTCTATGCTCACAGGGTCAATCGGGATGATTGCTTCTGCGTCGTTAGGAGATAATAATTTTGGTGTTTATGAACCAATTCATGGTTCTGCTCCTGATATTCAAGGAAAAGGTATTGCAAATCCGTGTGGAATGATTTTATCTTTATCAATGTTGCTTAGGCATTCTTTTGACTTAACCGAAGAATCAATAGTTATCGATCAAGCTGTTGAAGAGGTTTTAGATGAGGGTATTTTTACAGCAGATTTATCTAAGTCAAAAAGCGTTACTACTTCAGTAATGGGTGATGCAATAGCTCAAAAAATATAAGCCTCCGTCCTACTCTTTTAAAAGCTTGAAAAAATAAACATGATCAATATAATGCACTAGTACATTAGTACATTAGTACATTAGTACAT
>CAZVRH010000070.1:0-4338 GCA_964629335.1 uncultured Woeseia sp. | reverse complement strand
GAAAAATAATTTCATCAGGAAGCCACCATTTCGCTACTTTTGAAGAAAGAAAATCAAGAATACTGTGTTTATCAATATCATCACCTGAAGTTGTAACAACAAACATTACCGGTCTTTCGTCCCATTTCGGATGAGGAACTCCAACCACACAGGCTTCCGCTATTTCCGGGTGACCAACAGCTGCATTTTCTAGATCAATCGAGCTAATCCATTCTCCACCGGTTTTGATCACATCTTTAGCTCTATCGACAATGGTCATGTAGCCGTCTTTATCTATACTTGATATATCACCGGTATCAAACCATCCTTGCTCATCAACGGCATCTTTTTCGGCTTTAAAATATTTTTGAAGGATCCAGGGTCCTCTAACCATTAGATGCCCATAAGCTTCTCCATCGTTAGGTAGGTCATTACCTGAATCATCTATAATTTTAAGCTCAACTCCAAAAACAGTTCTTCCTTGCTTGAGTTGTAGAGCGTATTTTTCATCTTTACTCATCGTTTCCATTTCTGCGGTTGGCAAGTTGGTGGTGCCTAACGGACTCATCTCAGTCATCCCCCAAGCATGGATAACATTGACATCATGGACTTCATCAAACTCTTTAAGCATTGCAAGAGATAATGCCGATCCGCCGATGATGGTATTTTTAACAGAACTTAAAACTTTTTTATTTTCTCGACAATAAGCCAACAGTTGCATCCAAACTGTGGGGACACCAAAAGCACTGTTCACCTTTTCTTGAACAATCAGTTCATAGAGTGATTCACCCTCCATCCCCATTCCTGGCATCACCAGTTTATTGCCCGTCATCGGTCCAAAATAAGGGATACCCCAGGCTAAAACGTGGAACATTGGGACAACCATTAAAATACAATCATCTTTATCGATGGTTAGTGCTGAATACGCAGAGGTGGCATGATAAATATTCGATTTATGAGAGTACAAGACCCCTTTAGGGTTTCCTGTTGTTCCAGAGGTGTAACAAAGAGCACAAGCAGCATCATCTTCTACCGCAGGCCACTGGTAATTCTCATCACCGTCTTTGATGTATTCTTCGTACGAGATTGTATTGTTTAATGTTGTTTCAGGTAACTCAGATTCATCGCAAAGAATAATATATTTTTCCACAGTTTTTAGCTGATCCTTTAGACCTTCAAGAATCGGTATAAAAGGCAACTCACAGAATATTATTTTATCTTCCGCATGGTTGATTATATAAACAGCTTGCTCTGGATGAAGCCTGAAATTTAACGTATGAGTGATTGCACCCATGCCCGAAATACCAAAATACATTTCTAGATGTCTATAAGTATTAAGAGCCAAAGTTGCGAGGACATCACCTTTTTTGTAACCGTCATGTTCTAATGCTGAGGCAAGTTTTCTTGCTCTTATACACACCTCGTCATAATTGGTTCTGTGGATGTCACCAGAAATCATTCTGCTAACAATTTCAGTGGTTGGATGGAGCGCTTTTGCATGTTCAATAATTGAGGCTACATTTGGCGTCCAACGCTGCATATCTCCTTTCATAAAAATCTCCTCATTTCCTGAAACATTAATTCTATATTATTAAGCCGTTTTTGTAACAGCTTTACATTATCGTTGGGTACTCTAATCTCATTTCATCTTTTAGCGATGGTTCGCCAAAATATTCAGCAAGTAAACGACCTGAGTAAACGGCATGGTATAAAGCCCCTGGGGCATCTGCATCCCCTATCTTGACAATGTTTTTGTTGTTAATTTCTTTTGATTTGACCAATTGATTATAGAGTTCGTCATTGGGTTTTCGAGTTCCTGCAATGATTATCGTGCCGGCTTCGAGTGAGTTTCTTTCTCCATTAAAACGATTAATAATATCCACCGACCCTTTTTCAGCTCTGAGCAATCTAGTTTCTGTTGAAACATGAACATTCTTTTCATTCAATCTGAGTTTTATTTCATTGAGCTCATTGCTCATAAAACTCCAAGGCGATATATTCTCAAAAGGAGTTATCACGCTTACGGTATGACCTTGATCTGAAAGCAGCTCAGCGATCAGGCCTCCCATGTAGTAATAATCAAAGTCATAGATTACAACTGGCCCAATAATCTCTGAGCCGTCTAAAACATTATCTGGGGTTAGTATATTTGCATCCGGATTAAACTCAGTAGGTATAGATTTTTCATCAAGATTTTTGATCTCCCATGAAGAGCCAGTAGCTATGACAACATGATCAAAGTCCATGGCAATAATGTCTTCAACTGACATTTTGTTGTCTAAAAAAACACTGATATTTTTAATTTGATTGATTTGGTTGGTTCGGTAATCTTTGACTCTTGAATAAGAAGACATTCCCGGCAGAGTCATTTCTCTATTGATTCTTCCTCCCAACTGTTTATTTTTTTCAGCAAGAGTAACTTCATAACCTCTTTTTCCAAGGCTCATCGCGGCTTCTAATCCTGCAGGCCCTCCACCAACAATCAGTATGTTTTCATCTGAGCTCTTATTTTTTATCTTCTCCGGATGCCATCCCCTTCTCCATTCTTCTCCCATTGTAGGGTTCTGTGTGCATCGCACAGGAATACCTTGGTTATAACATGAGGCACAGATATTGCAGCCAATACATTCTCGTATATCATCCTCATTGCCTTCCAATATCTTATTAGGGAGGAACGGATCAGCTATCGAAGCTCTGGCTGATCCAACAAAATCAAGAATCCCTCTATTAATCTGGCTCACCATGTTGTCTGGAGAAGTGAACCAACCTACTCCAACCACCGGTTTAGACGTCAGTTGTTTTACAAAACCATTGTAGGGTTCCATGAACCCTGATTCTGCAAATCTGGAGCTAGGACACTCTTTTGTCCATTCAGAGAGTTTGATATCCCAAAGATCAGGAAGTTCACCAATTAGCTCAAATAATTCATGAGCCTCGGATTCATAATTATTGCTTTTAAAACTCAGCAGTTCATCGGTCGAAATTCGAACAGCAATAGCGGCCTGACCGTCCACCAGTTCTTTCATGTCAGAAATAATTTCTTTTATAAGCCTGGATCTGTTTTCAAGTGTGCCTCCATACTCGTCACCTCTTTTATTAAATTTAGGATGGAGGAAGTGATAAGGTAAAAACCCCATACCGGCATAACAATAAATAATATCAAACCCGGCTTTTAACGCTCTTTGTGTGGCATCTAAGTGCCACTGTCTTAATTGCTTAATATCTTCTTTTGACATCTCTCTAGGCGCTTGCAATGACATGGTTTCTATTTCACTGACTCTTTGCTGAATCCCCGACGGGGAGATAGCGGTTAACCTCGAATGTCGATTAGGCGTAAAGGCGCCTCCATGAAAAAACTCAATGCCTGCTAATGAACCATGTTTATGAACTGCCTCGACCATAGGAACATGAGAATCGATGTCCTTGTCAGACCATAGTCTTGCAAACGGCAGAGGTCTGTCGTCCGAGCTAGGATGAATGGAGCAATATCCTGTATTAATGACACCCCAACCACCTTCTGCTTTAATCCCTCTTTGAGCCGCTCTGGTGTTAGGCATATCGTTCCCTGAGCCCATGGCATGCGGGACCTGGTAAAATCTGTTCTTAGCAGTCACAGGCCCTATAGTTACCGGTTCAAATAGTATTTTATATCTAGGATTCATAGCCGTGCTCCTCAAATTTCACTTGCATGAAAGAAAAGACACCCAATAGAGCAAATAGTACCCCACTATTTAGAGCTATCATCCAGCCAAATTGATTTGCCAAAATTGGGATTAGAGGGGTAGCTAATACTCCACCTAAATTTCCACCTGTATTAAGAATTCCGCCTGCTGCCTGAGGTTTTGAAGACACAAACCCTATCGCCGACCAAAACGGTCCTTCGGTTAACTCAATAAAGCCATAACACATAGACAAAGAAATAACTGCGAGATAGGGGTTTTCAGTAATAGAGCCAAAAATTAAGAATCCAGCAGATGGAACCAGACCAATAATAACAGGAATTCTATGACCCCATGTGACGCCATAGCTTTGTTGCAGTTTATCGCATAGGTAACCACCTAGAGTGGCACCTATTGCCCCCATAATGAATGGTAAACTTGCAAGAAAACTGCCTTCTAAAACACTAAACCCTCGAATATTCACAAAATAAATAAAAATCCAAGAATAGAAGATAAAAAAAACATAGTTCATTGACATATAGCCCAATGCAGCAAATAAAACATTCTTATCAGCAAGAACCTCTTTAACCATTGACCAAGACATTTTATTATTATTAAATTCAGACTCGCCAATTAATTCCAATTCCTTTTGATTAATATCAGGGTGATCTCTCGGCCAGTTTTTTGAATATTTCCACCA
>CAZVRH010000069.1:0-4402 GCA_964629335.1 uncultured Woeseia sp. | reverse complement strand
GTAGGCCATCATAGACGTCACAATCCAATTATCAGAGCGGCAAAAAAAATTGTTGCTTCCGGTGAGATTGGAGATGTGAGATCATTCCATGCGAATTGCTGGTTATTTAAGCCAGATGAATATTTTGATGAATCAATTTGGAGAACAAAAAAGGGCGCCGGGCCAGTCTCAGTTAATTTAGTTCATGATATAGATTTATTGAGATACATATGTGGAGAGGTAGTTAGTGTTCAAGCTCAAACTATTAAGTCTAGACGAGGCCATGAAAATGAGGATGTTGCTTCTGTTTTGCTAAAATTTGATAGTGATATTGTTGGAACTATTAGCGTTTCAGACACAATTGTTTCTCCCTGGAGCTGGGAGTTAACCGCTAAAGAAAATCCCGCCTACCCTCCTACCTCTGAGAGCTGTTATTTGTTTGGTGGGGATCATGGATCACTATCTGTCCCAGATCTCACAATATGGAAAAACAAAGATAAACGCGGCTGGTGGGAACCGATAAACTCCTCAAAACATTCAATCATTACCACTGATCCATTAATGAATCAAATTGATCATTTTTGCTCAGTTATAAAAGGAAGCAAACCTCCTTTAATTTCAGCTGAAGAGGGATTTAAAAACTTAAAGGTATTGGAGGGAATCTATGAATCAGCAGAATCAGGAGAAACTTATAAAATTACATAGATTTTAATAAAATATATGATATTAATTAAAAAAGATGATATACTGGGATTATTGTAGTTGTTGATATTACAATAAATTTTTGGTGTGACAAGAAGTTATTCTGGCGGTTGCATCAATATTTACTTTAAAAACGGAGAGAAAAAAAATGAAACTTTTATCTAAATCAGGTGCTTTAACTGCACTTCTATCATCAGCTCTTGTGCTTGGTCTTTCTGGACAAACTATTGCAGCCGATAAGATTCAACTAAGACTCGCTTCATCAGGTTCTGAAACTGGAACTCGTGCTCAGGCAATGATCAATGTTTTCGGACCAGCAGTTTCTAGTGTTGCTAGCTTTGAGCCACATTGGAACTCAACACTGTTCAAGCAGGGTACTGAACTTGATGCAATCGCTAGAGGAAACCTTGAAATGGCTTTGGCTTCTGCACAAGAGCTTGCTGTATTCTTCCCTGAATATTCAATTTTTAGTGCTGGTTATGTTCATCGTGATGCTGCTCATCAAGTTGCAGTATTTAATGATGAGCTTATGGATCCATTTAAAAAGAAATTTGAGGATGAATTAAACCTTAAGCTTCTTGCAGTAACTTACTTTGGTAGCAGACATGTCAACCTTCGTCAATCAAAAGATGAGTTGACTGTTAGTACTCCTGCTGACTTAGCTGGTGTAAACCTTCGTATGCCAGGAACTGCTGCATGGCAATTCTTAGGTAATGCATTGGGTGCTAACGCAACACCATTAGCGTTCTCAGAGGTTTATACTTCACTAGCTTCTGGAGCAGTTGATGGTCAAGACAACCCAATTCCAACTGTAGTTGACAAAAAATTCTATGAAGTTACAAAACAAATTGTTGCTACAGGGCATTTGGCTGACTTAAACTACATCGCAATCTCAAAATCTGTTTGGGATGATCTAACTTATGATCAAAAGAGAACAATTCACAATGCTGCTGAAGCAGCAGCGGCAGCAAATACTGCTGCAGTGGAAGAGAAAGAAGCCTCTCTAGTTGCATTTGTTGAAAGCAAAGGATTAGATGTTTATAAGCCGGATCTTGATTCATTCCGTAAGCAAGTTCAAGGTGCATACCTTTCTTCTGAGTGGGCAGAAAACTGGCCAGAAGGTCTTCTTGATAAAATAAACGCGCTTTAATTTATTAAGATTTAATGAGACTTTATCCCGTGCTTAATTTTTATTAAGCACGGGATTTTTTAATATTACGTCTAAAATAAAAAGTAATGAAAACTGCATTCAATTGGTTTCAAAGAATAAGTGAAAGCATATCAGCAGCAATGCTAGCAGCTTTATTCATTGCCTTTATTCTTCAAATCTTCTCAAGATATATCCTCAATGATCCAATATCATGGACAGTTGAAGCTTGTCTTACCATATGGGTTTGGTTAGTTTTCTGGTCTAACTCATTTGTAGTAAAGCATGATGAACATATCACCTTTGATTTACTCTACTTTGCTGTTAAACCCAATATTAGAAGAGTTTTTGCCTTAATTGGCTCTCTTGCAATCATGATTGGTATTGCAATCTCAATCTATCCAACCTGGGATTGGATTGATTTCTTGCGAATTAAAAAAAGCACAATACTTTATATTCCTATGCGAACTGTCTTCAGTATTTACCTAATCTTTATGGTTGCGACTTTTACAATCTATTTAGTTCGCTTTATCAGGGTTGCCAGAGGCGAAGATCTGGATGAACAGGCAAAAATTGCTGACGAGGAGATCTCATGAGTCTGCAGTTTGCATTGTGCATATCTACACTTTTATTTTTGGCTGGTATTGGCACTCCAATTGGCTACTCCACTATCCTAGCATCAATAGTGTATTTGATTGTAGCAGGTCAAGATATTGCCCTAGCAGCTGAAACTGCTCTTTGGGGCTTATATGACAGTTTCATAATCCTTGCAGTCCCATTATTTATTGTTGCTGCAAATATTATGAATGCAGGAACAATTTCTGACCGTCTTCTATCATTCTGTGTCTCATGTGTGGGTCGGTTTAGAGGCGGATTAGGACACGTCAATGTTGTAGCCTCGTTAATATTCTCTGGCATGTCTGGATCAGCAATTGCTGATGCTGCAGGTATTGGGAAAATTATTATCGAAATGATGACGAAGGGTAATCGCTTTCCAGCAGGCTATGCTGCTGCAATCACTGCCGCCTCGGCAACTATCGGTCCAATCATACCTCCATCAATCCCAATGGTGATGTATGCCCTAGTCTCTGATCAGTCAATAGGCTATCTTTTTCTTGCAGGAATTATTCCAGGCCTATTCATTGGGCTCATTTTAATGACATTGAACTTTGTTATAGCTACAATCAGAAACTTCCCTAAAGATGAGGCAGTCAGTTTAAGAGAAATGCCCAAGATTACTCTTAACGCATTCCCCGCCCTATTGATGCCCGGCATTCTTCTTTATGGTATTTACGGAGGAGTCGTTACTCCTACTGAAGCCGCTGCTGTTGCAGCAACCTATGCACTTTTGCTTGCGGGATTTTTCTATAGAGCTTTAAAAATTTCTACTTTGTATGAAATTTTTGTCAGATCTGCAAGGTCTTCTGCAACAATTGGCCTAGTTATAGCGGGGGCACTAATTCTAAACTATATTGTTGCCTCTGAAAACATCCCAAGTCAACTCTCAAGCTATCTCGTTGGCCTTGATATTCATCCTTTAGTTTTTATCCTTTGTGTTAACTTATTATTACTTTTCTTAGGAACATTACTAGAGGCAACGACAATCATTCTGGTCATCATTCCTCTATTTATTCCTGCTTGTGCGGACCTTGGAATTGACTTAATTCATTTTGGAGTCATTGCCGTAATTAACACAATGATTGGCTTAATTACACCTCCATTCGGCATGTTGTTGTTTGTCATTAATGCAGTAACAAAAATTCCTTTAAGAGAGATTATCAGAGAAACATGGATATTTATGGCAGTTCTGATCTCCTCATTAATGGTGCTTATTCTTTTCCCAGACATTGTGCTTTGGCTTCCTGAAAAATTCGGGTATGTTTCTGCTTATCAATAGAGAAAAATGATGAATAACAAAGCAGACAATTCAGAATTGAGTAGTTGGTGGCAAAACTCTATTATTGATATGGAGTCTGGAAAGATCAACCTCAGAGGAATTCCTGTAAGCGATCTTATAGGTGAAGTTACATTTCCTCAAATGATTTGGCTAATGGTACGCGGAGAACTTCCCTCAGACGCAGAAGCAAGTCTTCTCGAATGTGCCCTAGTCTCTGGAGTGGATCATGGACCGCAAGCGCCATCAATTGCTGCTGCAAGAATGGCTGCTACCTGCGGAGTGGGACTTAATAATGTTATGGCTACTGGGGTCAATATGCTCGGAGATGTTCATGGCGGTGCGGGTGAACAATGTGCAGAACTTTATTATGATGTTGCCAAGATTATGGAAAAAGAGGATATTGATATTGCTGTGATTCAAGGGCTTGATAAGTGGAGAGAAAAATATGGAAAAATTGTATCCGGATTTGGTCATCGATTTCATAAACCTGTGGATCCAAGAGCGCCGCTACTAATGTCTAAGGTGCGAGAGGCTGCTGAAAATAATGTTGTTAGTGGAGTGTTTGCAGATATTGGTGAAAAAGTTCAGGAAGAAATCGGAAAACAACGTGGAAATAAACCTATTGCCATGAATATTGATGGCGCAACTGCAGTTATTTTCTGCGAACTTGGATTTCC
>CAZVRH010000068.1:0-4894 GCA_964629335.1 uncultured Woeseia sp. | reverse complement strand
TAAAAGAACAAGATAAAATTTTTCTTCCAATGGGTGAAGGAAAAACTGGAATGATAGATACCAGAGATGTAGGTAAAGTTATTGCTAAAGTTCTTTCGGAAAACAGTCATACATCAAAAAACTATGCTATCACTGGGCCTGAAATATTATCGTTTCACGATGTTGCTGATAAATTTTCAAATGTTCTAGAAAGAAAAATTGATTATGTAGATATGCCCATGGCTACCTATAAA
Organism: uncultured Woeseia sp.; assembly: GCA_964629335.1. Taxonomy (GTDB): domain Bacteria; phylum Pseudomonadota; class Gammaproteobacteria; order Steroidobacterales; family UBA11654; genus CACPJA01. The sequence continues at coordinate 4,661 of CAZVRH010000068.1, read as the reverse complement.
GATATTCTATCTAAATTTTTAACAAATCAATGGCACCTTGATTCGGTAATTGACCTATTTGTAGGTATTGCTGAAGGAGGTATTGAAGATAAAACTAACGCCTATAAAGAGTTAATGGGCAAGGAGCCAAAATCTCTTGAGGAATATATCAAAGAACATAGACATATTTTTACCTAATAGAGCTTTTTATAAAAAAATAAATTTAGCTATAAAAACTACCAATAGAAACCAAGCACCTGAGGATATCTTTCTCAAATCACCCACAGATATTTTGATAGCTACGTAGGCAATAAATCCTAATGCAATTCCATTGGCGATAGAAAAAGTTAGAGGAATCATAACAATCATAATTAGTGCAGGGAGGAGCTCAGTAGTATCTGACCAATCCAATTTTTCCATTCCCCCAAGCATAAGTATTGCCACGTATATCAATGCCCCTGCAGTTGCATATGCTGGAACTATTGAGGCCAAAGGTGAGAAGAAAATAGCAATTAAGAAGAATACCCCAACAACAACAGCAGTAAGCCCTGTTCTGCCACCGGCTTCAATGCCTGCTGAGCTCTCTACATAGCTAGTAACAGGAGCACAACCAAAAAAAGCGCCCACAACACTTGAACTACTATCAGCTTTTAGAGCCTTGTCTAAGTCAACTGTATTTCCTGCATCATCAATTAATTTTGCACGGTTGGCAACCCCTAGAAGGGTTCCTGTAGTATCAAAGAAATTTACGAAAAGAAATGACATAATTACACTGATCATAGTGAGGTCAAGTGCACCTAAAATATCTAACTGCATAAAAGTTGGCGCCAAATTAGGGGGTAACGCTATCACCCCTTGAAATTGGACAAGTCCCAAAGAAACTCCTGCAACAGTTACAAATAGAACGCCAATAATAATTGCTCCAGGAATCTTACGAATAGCTAATATTGATATTAAAAGAAACCCCAAGCCAGAAAGTAATGTTTGTGGCTGTGAAAAATCACCAAGACTTAAAAAGTTTGCCTCATTAGCAACAATAAGACCCCCACTTTTTAGCCCGATAAATCCAATAAAAAGCCCAACACCAGAACCCATTGCAATTCGCAGATTCAATGGAATGCTATCCAACATCCATCTTCGTAAGGGAGTAACGCTCATAATGACAAATAAAATTCCGGCTAAAAAAACAGCACCAAGAGCAACTTCCCAAGAGTAGCCCATTTCATTGACAACGTTATATGTAAAAAAAGCATTTAGCCCCATGCCTGGTGCTAATCCAACTGGCCAGTTAGCATAAAACCCCATAACGAAACAAGCCAATGCAGCAGCTAAACAGGTTCCAACAAAGCTCGCTCCCTGATCCATGCCGCTTGCTGCCATCATTTGAGGATTAACAAAAATTATATAGGCCATTGTAATAAAGGTAGTAACACCCGCTACAAACTCCTTCATCGCTGTAGTGTCATGCGATTCTAATTTGAAAATTTTTTCTAGTAGTAACTTCATTATTTTTTATCCAAGCTCTAGTTTATATAATAATATAAACTGTTGGGTTTAATCATTGATTGAACACAATTTTATTCCCTAGTATGATAAGAGCGTTGGTTATTTTCCTCAACATGCAAAAATACATTTGGTTCTAAACCTCTCGTGAGACGCAAGTAAGCGGAAGCTGAAGAAACGGAGTCGTTTATCTCATTATTCGTTCTTCTATTGCCAGCAATAGTTAACTGTGTAACCAAAAGAACCAAAAGGAAAAATCTAGATGAAATTACAAAACTTTTTTAAACAATTATATCTACCAATGTTACCTTTTTTCTTGAGCTTTAACATTTTTGCTCAAGAAAATGGAGCTGTTTTTGAAGAGATCATTGTTACCGCCGAAAAACGAAATGAAAGCCTGCAAGATATATCACAAGCTGTGACTGTCTTGAGAGGAGAAGACTTGGAAAATCGACAAATTTCAACATTCGTAGATATAAGCGCCATTGCACCAGGGGTAAACGTGGCAAAAAATGAAGGCTTCAAAACAGTAATTACCATTCGTGGTGTGGGCTATGAAACAAACCAGAATGCCATTGCAACTCCATCTGTCTCTTACCATCTTGATGGAATATATGTTGCATCACCATATTCTCTTCAAACAGACTTTCTCGATCTAGAGCGAATTGAAGTATTGCGTGGGCCTCAAGGAACATTGTTCGGTCAGAATTCAACCGGAGGAGCAATAAATGTTATTACACAAGCTCCTACCACTGAAGCTGCTTTTGGTTCAGCAGATTTAACTCTGGGAGATCATGGCCTGACTAAGCTTAGAGCTATAATTAATAGACCCCTCAATGAAAATCTAGCTATGAGAGCCTCTTTCATCTCAAATAAAAGAGATGGCTTTACAGATAACCTTACCAACGGACAAGATTTAGATGATGCAGACAGTGTCTCTGCAAGAGTGCGCTTCAAATACGAACCGTCTGAAGACTTCAGAGCTAACTTTACAGCACAAGTCTTTGATGAAGACAGGAATGGCTCTGCACAAAAAGGGTTGTTAGATCCAACTCCAGACCCAAGAAAACTCAGACAAAACTCTATAACAGAGCACAAGTTAACAGCTGAGTTATATAGTGCAGTTTTGGAATGGGATTATGAAACATACAGTGTTAAATCTCTAACAAGCTATCAAGTTGATGATATTCTTGTTCGAAGAGACAACGATAGAAATGACCTCAATTACCTGCCGCCGTTTGCTCAGCTGCCTAGTGAATATGATCCCGAGACCAATAAACAAACAACAACAACCCAAGAAATAAATATTGTTTCATCTGAACCGCTGTTTGGGAAATTGGATTGGATTGCAGGGCTTTTCTACCTAGATACAGAGATTGAAATCAGCATCCTTGAAAGATTAGATTTTGGATTTGATGGCGTCTTTGACCCCTTTACCATCGACGATGTATACAGCTACAGTGGCGATTTTGGGTTTATAACTAACTCAACACCAGCACGAGACTCGCTGTCATTTTACGGGCAGGGCACATGGAACCATAATGATTCTCTCAGGACAGTGTTTGGTCTTCGGCATACAAAGGATGAGGTCTACAGTGAGGTTACAAATTTCTATGGGCGTTCTGGCACTGATATTCTAGAAACGGACGGCAATAAAGTCACAGGAAGACTGGTTGTCGAGAAAGACCTTGATGACAATACAATGCTCTATGGTTCTTATACGACAGGCTATAAACCTGGAGGTTCTAACCTTACTTATGGACGAGAAGATGTGATCGCACCTATCGTGGTACTTCCGACATTTACAGAAGAAGAAGTTGATGCCTTTGAAATAGGATTAAAAACGGATCTTGCTGATGGCACAGTTCGACTAAACACAGCAGCCTTTTATTATGATTATGGAGGTCTTCAATATCAAGCAACTGACCCTGAGATGTTTGAAGGAGGCGTGGGCAATATTCCTGAATCAGAAATCTATGGTGCAGAAATAGAGCTTTCTGCTCTCTTATCGGAGTCCATGATTTTAGAAGTAAGAGCTGCATGGCTAAACACTGAAATTACCTCGGATCACTTAGCCCTAGATAATGTGGAATCAGATAAAGCTACCAACGCGTTGTTAGGTCAAGGTATTGGCTTATTCAGTAATGAGGTGCAAATAGCCCGAGCAGGTCGTATTCAAAACGTAAAGGGAAATGATCTAGCGAAAACCCCAAGTTTCACTGGGAACCTTGCACTTAATTGGAACACAGATCAAAGCTGGGGAGAAATGACTGGTTCACTTCAGTACACTTACCGAGGTGACTTTAAGCATCGTGTCTTTAATAATTCTCAGACTGATATAGTCCCAAGCTATGACGTGCTCGATTTGGTGCTTGGTTTTTATCCGAGTTCAGCAGAGAACTGGCATATAGAACTCATCGCAAAAAACATCACTGATGAAGATGGCATTAATGCTCGATTTACAGATGTATTTGGGGTCGGTGCAACAGGGGATGAGCTAATAGGACCCCGTCAATTAATGCTGCGATTAAGTGTGGATTTCTAATAATACTCCCTGAAGTCAGTGGCTTCAGAGAGTATTTCTTGATATAAAAACTCATGGATAAACTATTCATCAAAGCAGAACAGTTACTTGAAGAATCATTTCAACTCGCTTGGCAAATATATGAAAGTGGTTATCGTCCCAATCATATTATTGGAGTATGGAGAGGAGGATCTCCGGTTGGTATCGCTGTACAAGAATTACTCAGTGTTTTGGGAGTAGAATCCGACCATATTGCTATTAGGACGTCTTACTATGCCGGTATTGGAAAACGCAAAAAAAAGGTGCAAGTCTATGGATTGAACTACATGGTAAAAAAGCTACAAGCACAAGACTCTCTTCTGATTGTAGATGATGTACATGACACAGGCATGTCCATTCATCAAATAATTTCAGACCTAAAGGAAGCCTGTGAACAAAACACGCCAGAGATCAAAATTGCCACTCCATATTTTAAACCGCTTAATAACCAAACCAATAGGGTGCCAGATTTTTACATTCATGAAACTGATCAATGGTTGGTATTCCCACATGAGCTTGAAGGTCTCACTGCAGAAGAAATAAAAGAAAATAAACCTCAGCTTGGCAAGCTGATTCAAAAGATTGAACCTCTTTTATAAAGAATTTATTCTGAAAT
>CAZVRH010000067.1:0-4997 GCA_964629335.1 uncultured Woeseia sp. | reverse complement strand
AATCGAATCCGCTGAAAAATATCTAGCAAAAAGTGGATGGAATAAAGGCAAGCATGCTTAAAATTGAACATCGATGTTTAGATTCCATCAATACCCACGATCCTCGAGAATCAAATAAATAATAGAAAATGGAATGTAAGATTCATTATAATGATTCTCTTATTAGTACGGAGTGGTAGTTCAGTTTGGTTAGAATGCCTGCCTGTCACGCAGGAGGTCGCGGGTTCGAGTCCCGTCCACTCCGCCATTTAATTGTTAGAGATGAGAATATGGAAGCAGTAATAATAGATAGCATTAGAACTGGACTTGCGAAATCCTTTCGAGGAGGTTTTAACCATACCCGAGCGGATGACATGACAGCACATTTAATTGATTCGCTACTCGACAGGAACCCAAAAGTAGAATCCTCTATGGTTGAAGATGTCATTTTAGGGTGCGGTTATCCAGAAGGCTCGCAAGGAACCAATGTTGCAAGAACCTCAGCGGTTTTATCAAGACTGCCTATTACTGTAGGTGGCACCACTGTTAATCGTTTTTGCTCATCAGGCTTGCAAACAGTGGCGATGGCTGCCAACCAAATTCAAAGTGGCTTCGCGGATTGCATTGTGGCTGGCGGGGTTGAATCGATAAGCACCACTCAGCCAGATCACATCAATACATATATGTTTGAGAATGAACGACTGCTTAAAGAGAAACCAGGTATTTATCATGCCATGGGCGATACTGCTGAAACTGTTGCTAAAAGGTATGAGGTCTCTAGAGAGGCTCAAGATGAATACGCTCTATCCAGTCAGTTGAGATGTGCAGATGCTCAAAATAATGGTTTGTTTGATGATGAAATTGTTCCCATGGATACTATCATGAAAGTTTTGGATAAAGAGTCCGGTGAAATCAGTGATGTGGAAACCACCGTTGATAAGGACAATTGCAATCGTCCGGATACTACCCTAGAGGGTTTATCTGGGCTAAAGCCATTTTTTGATCCAGAGAATGGGTCAGTCACTGCAGGCAATTCTTCGCAACTTTCAGACGGTTCATCGGTAACGCTAGTCATGAGTGAAAAAAAAGCCAGTCAGCTTGGGTTGGAGCCCACAGCTTATTTTCGAGGCTTTACGGTTGTGGGGTGCGAACCAGATGAAATGGGTATTGGACCTGTTTTTGCAATTCCAAAACTCTTGGATGCTGCAGGCTTAAATCAGGATGACATTGATCTATGGGAACTGAATGAAGCCTTTGCTTCACAGGTCGTCTATATCAGGGATCAATTGGGTTTACCTAGCGATATACTGAATGTTAACGGTGGCTCAATAGCTATTGGTCATCCCTTTGGTATGACCGGTTCTAGGTTGGTCGGTCACTTGACCCGTGAGTTGATTCGTCGAAAAGCTAAATACGGGGTTGTAACCATGTGTGTTGGAGGTGGCCAAGGGGCTGCCGGGCTTTTTGAATCTATTCAATAAACGAGTTTAGAGAAATGCTAGAAGCAATAAGACAAAAATTTACTGGGTGGATAGCCTTTCTAGTTATAGGTTTAATAGCAGTTACACTGGTTATCAGCTTTGGCAACATGGATCAAACGCCTATAGAGGATGATGTGGTCATCACCGTCAACGGGAAGGAAATCACGTTGTTTGAATATCGTGAAGAGTACTCTAATAAGCTCGCTGAATTTCAGGAAATGTTGGGAGAGGACATTCCCGATGTTTTAGAATTAACCATCAAAGAATCAGCGACCGAAGATCTTATCCTAAGAAACTTGTTATTGGATTATATAAGCGTTAATGGATACAGGGTCAGTCCTGAGTATGTTGTTGAGCTGATCAAGAGTAATCCCGGCTTACAAATAGGGGGAGAGTTTGATCGTGAAAACTATCAAGCCATCCTTGCCTCGCAAGGGATCTCTGTAGACAAATTTGAATCAGATCTCAGATTACAGCTCGAGATTAATCAACTCAGAAGGGGTTTTATCGACTCCTCCTTTATCACCCCTAGCGAGTTTAGAGACTTTGTAGAATTACAAATGCAAAAAAGAACTGGGGAATTAATCACCATTGACGCAGGGTCTTTTGCTGACCAGGTTGCTTTAGAAGATGGTCAGATTCAAGCGTACTATGAGAACAACCTAGATTTCTTTCAAACCAATGAAGAGGTCGATGTTGAGTACCTCTCAATCAGTTTGGATGATGTGGCATCAAGTGTGGATTATTCTGAGGATGACTTGAGAAATTATTATGAGGACAATCTAGAAAGATTTGTGAGCAATGAGGAACGAAAATCAAGTCACATCTTAATTGCAATCGATGAAGACACGACTGAAGAAGATGCATTAGCCATAATTTTAGATGCACAGACTCGTTTGAACACCGAAAACTTTGAGGATATAGCAAGGGAACTCTCAGACGATCCAGGTTCGGCAGATCTGGGTGGTGATTTAGGTTGGGCAGAGCCGGGACTGTACGTTCCTGAGTTTGATAAAGTTTTGTTTGGTCTAGACATTGGTCAAATCTCGGAACCCGTAAAAACACAATTTGGTTATCATCTAATTAGATTGGATGATTTAAAACAAGGTGAACAGCAAGAATTTGAAGGGATTAGAGATGAGCTAGATCTCGAATATTCTCGACTGTTAGCCGAAGATAAATTGTTTGAAAAGGCTGATCGACTTGCTGATTTATCATTGCAAGCTTTTAATGAACTCGATTCAGTCGCCAATAAACTGGAATTACCACTAAATAGGATTGATGGAGTTACAAGAAATGGAGGCGACCTCTTTAATCAGGATCCAGAGCTGATTAATATTTTGTTCAGCCAAAACTCCATTGAAGCATCAGAGAACACACCACTTTTTGAGCTGGGTGAAAACATTATTGTTGCTAGGGTAGTTGCACACAGACTTCCAGAGACTCAAGACTTTGAAAACGTACAGACTCAAATTCGTGATTTTTTGATCTCTCAAGAATCCATCGCATTGGCGAGTGATTATGCGAGTGATCTCGAACAACAAGGGGAGGCTAACACTTCTTTTAGCAACTTAGCCGAAGCCAATAATTTAGAGGCTAACTCGTTTGCAATTATCAGAGGGGATGACACTGAGCTATCGAGCAACCTAGTTGAGAGAATTTTCAGTTTTGCCGCACCCAGCATCGATGAAAACCAAACCTTTTCATATGTAGAAGCTGATAAAGTTTTTCTTGTAAAGATTGACGGTTATGAGCCGGGCAAACTGGAAATTTTCAGTGACGACGAAAGAAATAATGCCAAACTTCAGTTGTCAGAACAAATTGGCTCCAGGGAACTGAATGCTTTTGCCGAATATCTCAGAGAAAACGCTGAGATTTATGTAGAACCGAGTTTGTATGACGATTTATACGATCTATAATTGGATCAATTAATCCATATTAAAGGTCATTCCTAAATTCCTGTAACCGCCATCAACATAAATTGTTTCACCCGTAATTCCAGCAGACAGGTCTGACGATAAGAAAGCGGCTGTATTCCCAACATCTTCAATGGTGACATTCCTTCCTATTGGAGTGATTGAAGAGACGTATTTCAATAAACCTCTCATACCGCCAACACCTGAGGCAGCTAATGTTTTAATTGGACCGGCAGATATTGCATTAACTCGGATGCCATCGCGACCTAGATCAGCAGCCAGAAATCTAACGGTTGACTCAAGGCTAGCTTTCGCTGGGCCCATCACATTGTAGTTGGGCACTGACTTTACAGATCCTAGATAGGTCATGGTTATTAAAGCGGCATTTTCATTCAACATTGATTTAGCTTCTCTGGCCATAGCCGCAAAACTGTAACTGCTGATTTCATGAGCTGTTTTAAAACCCTCCCTAGTCACTGATTCAACAAAAGATCCTTTTAATTCCTCCGTCGGTGCAAAGGCCAGGGAATGAATCATGATGTCAAATTTCTCCCAGTTTTTTTTAAGTTCGACGAAGGTCTTTATAATATTCTCATCGTCTTCAACGTCTAAAGGTAAGCAGATCGATGAGCCGAATTCAGAAGCGATTTTCTCTACTCTGGGTTTTAATTTTTCAGTCTGATAGGTGAAGGCGAGTTCCGCTCCTTCTCGATGCAGACATTTTGCAACCCCAAAGGCGATCGATCGATTGCTTGCAACTCCACTGATTAATGCTTTTTTACCGTCTAAAAATCCCATTTATTTACCTTCAATTTGAAAAAAAATAAGTCTTTCTTAATATTTATATTTATCGTGATACATTTTACATTAAAATAAAATATCCTTTGAATAATTCTGGTAACACCATGAAACAAGTTGACATTTTTACTGACGGAGCTTGTAGAGGCAATCCTGGCCCGGGCGGCTGGGGCGTGTTATTGCGAAGTAACAATCGGGAAAAAGAGCTTTGCGGAGGTCAACTGGACACCACCAATAATCAGATGGAACTCCTAGCAGCAATCAAGGCTCTAGAGAGTCTCAATGAACCGTGCGAGGTCAATCTCTACACCGATTCTAAATACGTGAAACAAGGGATCACGGAATGGATTATGAAATGGAAAGTCAACGGCTTTAAAAATTCTAAAAAAAAGCCTGTTGCTAACGCCGAACTGTGGAGGAGACTCGACGCCTTAGCAAATCAACACCAAGTCAATTGGCAATGGGTTAAAGGTCACGCTGGTCATCTTGAAAACGAAAGAGCTGACGCTTTAGCCAACAAGGGCCTAGATCTTAAACTGAATCGATCATGAGACAGATCATTCTCGATACTGAAACCACCGGCCTTTCTGTGGAGTCTGGCCATCGGGTTATAGAAATTGGAATGGTGGAGATTATCGATAGAAGGTTAACTGGAAATGATTTTCAAGCTTACCTTAACCCAGAAAGAAAAATTGATCCTGCTTCAATACCTATCCATGGTTTAACCGATGAATTTATAGCAGATAAACCTCTTTTCAAGGATATTGTTACCGAATTCTTATCCTTTATCGATGATTCTGAAGTGATTATGCATAACGCTCCG
>CAZVRH010000066.1:0-5040 GCA_964629335.1 uncultured Woeseia sp. | reverse complement strand
TATGGCCAACTATATGTAGTTTTTACCCTGATTATCAAACCTATCAGGAAAGAACCCAGAGAAATATTCCTGTCTTCATATGTGCCCCCTTAAATAACAATGAATAAAGAGTTTAATAAAGAATGGGTCGATTGGATCAATTTAAATATCTCTCGTGGCTGCGACAAAGATGGGATATATAAGATTCTAATCGATGAGGGGTTTGACCCTTCCGACATTGAAAAGCAGATGGGTTATCAACCCAAGATCGATATAGATAACATTCCAAACCCCCTAAAAGATGAAGCCTCAGCGAGTTCAACCGCTCATAAAACCTCATTTTTCTACTGGATAAAAAATTTATTTTCAACCTCCAAGACCAGGGTAAGTTTTTCCGGCGTCTTGCCTGTGAGCAATGTATTTATTCCTAATGCAGAAAAGGTGGAGAGCGACCTTATAGAGATGTATTTACTGCCTGGCTTCTTGACAAAAAATGAGTGTGAAAAAGTCACTCGGATTATTAAACAAAAATTACGCCCATCAACTATAGCGAATAAAAATGAGCCAGACGAAAAGTTTCGCACCAGCAGAACTTGTGATTTGGGAATCATGGGAGATGACTTTATCGAAGACATTGATCAAAGAATCTGCAAAACCATTGGTATTAATTCAACCTACTCTGAGATTTTACAAGGTCAATATTATGAGCAAAGCCAAGAATTTAAATCACATACCGATTATTTTGAAGGAGAGGCTTTTGATGAGTTTGCAAGCATTGAGGGGCAGAGAACCTATACATTTATGGTTTATCTTAATGACGTTCATAATGGTGGTGAAACAGAGTTTGTAGCCATCGATAAAAAAATCAAGCCCCAACAAGGGATGGCAGTCATTTGGAATAATTTAAAAAAAGACGGGTCTGTAAACCCAAGCACTATGCATCATGCACACCCTGTTAAATCAGGCTTTAAGTCAATAATTACAAAATGGTTTAGGGCTAAAGGAGACGGCCAAATGTATGTAAAAACTGAGGCCGAGCTTCTCCCGAATTACACCTCTGCTGGTTTTAAAAAAGAGAAATTAAACCCAGAGCTGTTTACAAAAATTAAGGCGTTTTACGAAGAAAATAAAAAAAACTCAGAAGTTGAAATAGTAGAGGGTTTTATTCATACCAGCCAAGACAAGCAGCCAGCAAGCAGGTTGGTTGGTTTAACCGAGAACCTAAAAAAAGAAATTCATATGAGTTTAAAACCGGCATTAGAGAAATGGTCCAACACTCAGCTTGAACCAACCTTTGTCTACGGTATCAGAATTTATGGCAGGGATGCTGTCCTTAAAGAACATCGAGACAGAGAACAAACCCACATAGTGAGCGCGATCATTAATGTTGACCAAGAAGTTGATTTGGATTGGCCTTTAGTCATCGATGATCATCACTATCGAAAGCATCAAATACACCTAAACCCTGGAGAAGTGTTGTTCTATGAAGGGGCGAGATTAAAGCACGGTCGACCGATGCCGCTCAAGGGCAAAAAATACGCAAATATTTTCTGTCACTTTAAGATTTCAAGCCAATAAAAATGAAACCCTTTAGCTCACCAAAATACTGGTTGTTTCTTATCTTTTCTATCTCTTTATTCTTAAGGTTTTTAGGATTGAACCAAATAGACAATGCCGTTTTTGATGAGATTTTCTATCCACAATACGGGCTTATGTATTTACAGGGAGAGGAGTTTTTTTATGCCCACCCTCCCTTAGCTAATTATCTTTATTCTTTTGCTATAGGGGTCTATTCTCTTCTGCCTTGGACTAATATAGAGTCAATTCAGACCATTGAATTTAGTGCTCTGAACCCTATCAGTTATCGCTGGTTAAACGCTCTTTTAGGATCATTGTTGCCCTTAATTATCTATCGGATCAGTTTTTTAATCTCTAAGAATATGTTGTTTTCTCTTCTTTGTGGTTTTCTGATAGCAATTGAAGGTTCTTTAATTGTTGACTCCAGAATAGCCTTGGCAAATATTTTTCTGCTGACCTTCGGTTTTACAGCTTTGTATTTTCTTTTACGCTTTTATCTGATTGAGAAACGAACCAGTAGTTTGATAATTGCTTGTATTTTTATGGGTATGGCGATTTCAGTAAAATGGAGCGGGCTGGGCTTCTTGCTGGTTGCTTTTTTCTTAATGGGATTTATAGAATTAAAACAAGAAAGAAGGCTGGATATAAAACATTTTATTTATTTACTTTTCTTTTCAGTTTTAACCTACACACTGCTTTTTGTGCCAGACCTTTATTTAAATGAAAATTATGGGTTCTTGGATAAGCATCGTCAAATATTGGGCTATCACCAAACTATGGTTACTGAAAACGAGCATCCTTATTGCTCCAAATGGTTTACGTGGCCGTTTATGCTGAGACCAGTGGGGTACTATTTTGACAGCAACCTTGTGAACCAAAGCGGAATACTTGTTAACTATTTTACGACTGTTCATTTATTGCCTAACCCTTTTATCTACTGGCTTTCAACACTTTCAATAATTATAATGATCTTAGATCTAGCGACTAAGTTTGTGTTCAAAAAAACAATTAATGACAACACGCAACGTTTGATGGCTTTTGTTTGTTTTGGGTATTTGGCTAATCTATTGCCTTGGGCTTTTGTTGAGCGATGTTTGTTTTTGTATCATTACCAAGCGGCCTCGGTTTTTAGTTTCCTCGCCTTGGCTTGGTATCTGTCCCAATTCTTAGTATCTGATAAGCCTATTAACCGCATCATGTCTATCTGTTTAATGATTGTGATTACCTTGTCTTTCCTTTATTGGTTGCCCTTTCACGTGGGTCTCTCAATACCCGAGTATGAGTTTAGCCGAAGAATGTGGTTTCAAGGGTGGATCTAAATATGCCTGATTCAAAAATAAAAAATGTCTGTGTTGTTTTGCCCACATATAACGAGGCAGAAAATATCAAAACAATCCTAGATCAAACATTCTCTAATCAAGAACAACTCGATAATTACAGCCTCAGTGTTCTTGTGGTGGATGATAATTCTCCAGATAACACCAAAGATATTGTCCAACAATTAATGGCTACCTACCCTAAATTAGCACAGCTTAATGGAGATAAAAAAGGTCTTGGAGATGCCTACAAACGAGGCATTAATTATGCTCTAAAAACTCTAGATGCTGATCTTATTGTGCAAATGGATGCTGATGGACAACATGACCCAGATTTGATTGCTGGCTTTGTAAAAATGACAGAAAGATACGATGTAATAATCGGTTCAAGATTTATTGAAGGCGGAAGCGCTCCCCATTTTTCTTATCGACGAAAAATCATGAGTAAAGTAGGCAATTTCTTAATTCGTTATCTCGGTGGAGCTTATGTTGTCAAAGACTGTACATCAGGTTATCGAGTGATCAGAAAAGAGGTACTGGAAAAATGTGAGCTATCTACATTTCCAACCAAAGGTTATTCCTTTCAGTCTTGGTTAATTTGTGAGCTTCTCAGGAAGGGTGCTGTAATTAAGGAGATGCCAATTATTTTTAATAAAAGACTTACCGGGGACTCTAAATTGACCTTTGGAGATCAACTGGAGTTCTTGGTTAATATAGTTAGAATACGGTTTGCTAACTCTGAAGATTTTGTCAACTACTGTCTTGTGGGTGGCAGTGGTGTTCTGGTTAATCTTTCAGTGTATTATTCACTCACTCGATTTCTTGATATCAATGCTTTTTTGAGCTCACCGATCGCAATTTGGGTATCAATACTAACTAACTTTTTGCTAAACAATTATTGGACATTTAGAAATAGACCAGCTAACAAATCAATACTGTCTAGACTGCTAAATTTTCATGTGGTTGCTGGGATCGCTGGCCTGATTAACTATATAATGTTTGTCGTGCTAATATCGTTGTTATCAATCCATGATCTATTAGCTGTGTTGTTCGGTATAGGTGTGGGAATTGTTTTCAATTATACTGGCAATTCTCTCTGGACATTTAGAAAAAAAATTAAAAAACCAAAAATACTAAAAGGTAATTAAAAGATGGAAAAAAAAGATTGTGTGGTTGTAAGCGGTGGTTTTGATCCTATTCATATTGGTCACCTTAGGATGATTCAAGAAGCCTCAAAACTATCTTCCAATCTTATTGTAATTGTTAATAGTGATAACTTCTTATTAGAAAAGAAGGGTTACGCTTTTATGCCTGTTGAGGAAAGAATTGAAATTCTTAAAGGGTTTTCTGAGGTTTATAGAGCCGTTGAATCTATTGATGACGATAAGACCGTCTGCAAAACCTTGGCGTGGTTGGCTCAAGAAGAAAACATCAAATGCTTTGCTAACGGAGGCGATCGAAAAAATGAGGCAGACATTCCTGAATCAGGGGTTTGCAAAAAACATGGTATTACTATGGAGTTCAATGTGGGTGGTGGAAAAATTCAATCTAGTTCAAGTCTTGTATCAGGGGAAGTTGATAAACCTTGGGGCTCTTATAAAACCTTCGAGAAAGGAGAGGGATATCTCTTAAAGAGAATGACCGTTTTACCTGATGAAATTCTCTCCCTGCAATCCCACAAACACAGAAGTGAGTACTGGTTTGTAGCGGAAGGCTCAGCCACGGTTGAGTGCGACGGTGAGATTAAAACAGTTGAGAAATACGAATCGTTCTATATCCCACTGGGTTCTAAACACCGGCTTAGCAACTTGAGCAAAAACATTCTTAAAGTCATCGAGGTTCAAATCGGCGATATTCTCAGTGAAGAGGATATTATTCGTTATGAAGATAGGTACGAACGTGATTAGCTAACCCATTGCTGCGTTTACAGAGCTTTTTCAATATTTATTAAGAAATAACCAGCCGCCTCATCAACCGAGTTGAAAGCCCTGCTTACGACTTCTTCGTCAGAAGGTGTTTCGCAGCCCTCTTGTAAATTAAAACTGTCGTCTTTCCAGATTGAAACCACAATAGGCTGATCATTAATTACTTCACCAGATATGGGGTTTGTTCGCACTTGGGCCCTGATAGAGATCAAATCGTCTGACACTTTTACCAAAACTGCTTC
>CAZVRH010000065.1:0-5328 GCA_964629335.1 uncultured Woeseia sp. | reverse complement strand
CACTATTAAGGTATTACGCCAGTTGGGCTAATAAAATTCATGGAAGCACTATTCCTGTCTCTCCAGGAGGAGCAATGAACGGTGAATCTATTACCTATACTCGAAGAGAACCAATTGGTGTTGTTGGTGCCATCATTCCATGGAATTCTCCATTAATATTTGCAATTTTAAAATTAGCTCCAGCGCTTGCTGCCGGGTGTACAGTGGTATTAAAACCAGCAGAATTGACACCATTAACAGCTCTTTATTTAGGTGAACTTATTCAGAACTCCGGTATCCCTAAAGGAGTAGTGAATATTGTCACAGGGTATGGTGAAACTGCAGGAGCAGCCTTAGCACATCACCCTGACGTGGATAAGATTACTTTCACTGGCTCAACAGAAGTGGGCAAGAAAATTGTAGAAGCTTCCATTGGGAATTTAAAGAAAGTCACTCTAGAGTTGGGCGGTAAAAATCCAGTGATTGTTTTCCCTGATGCCGATTTAGAAAAAGTAATTCCAGGAGCAGCTCGAGCTTGTTTCTTTCTCCAAGGGCAAAATTGTATGGCTGGTACAAGGCTTTTTATTCATGAGGACATCTATGAAGCAGTTATTAATGGTGTTAAAGAAATGGCTGAAGCCTTTACGATTGGTCATGGGCTTATACCGACAAATGATTTTGGTCCTTTGATTTCAGAAGTGCAAAAAAATCGTGTCTTAGACTATATACAGATAGGAAAAGAAGAAGGTGCAGATCTTATTACTGGCGGTGAGTCAGTGGGCGAGAAAGGCCATTTTGTGCAACCAACAATTTTTGGAAATGTTCGAGCAGATATGAGAATAGCCAAAGAGGAAATATTTGGCCCTGTACTCTGTGCTGAATCGTTTAGCAGTGATGATTTTGAAATAATTGCCAAGCGAGCTAATGACACCAACTATGGGCTGTCAGGGAGTGTTTGGTCTCAAGACATATCAACTGCTCACAAAATGGCTATGCTAATTGATGCCGGTCAGGTTAGTATCAATTGTCATGCTGCAGTAGACCCCGCCATACCTTTCGGAGGCAATAAACAATCAGGTTGGGGAAGAGAATTTGGTCAAGAGGGTTTAGAACCTTATCTCAAAACGAAAGCCACAACGGTTATTTTCTAATTTTACCAAGGCACTTCTTTGCCGAAACGATCTAAGAACATCCCTGAGTTATTAGAGACTATTTTCTCAAACATCTCTTGTTGATTGTTAACACTTTCATCTGGATAAATTTCTG
The DNA here is from genome assembly GCA_964629335.1 of uncultured Woeseia sp. Taxonomy (GTDB): domain Bacteria; phylum Pseudomonadota; class Gammaproteobacteria; order Steroidobacterales; family UBA11654; genus CACPJA01. Next base: position 4,083 of record CAZVRH010000065.1, on the reverse strand, counting down.
CTTCCTCTCCTCCTAAATATGTTTTACACCAACCGGGTGCCAAGGCTATTACTGTAAGATCCAGCCAATCTACTGACATGCCTTTTGAGATGATATTTAATGCTGCTTTGCTGGCCCGATAGGAGTAAAAGCCACCAAAAGTGTTTTGTTCAACTGAGCCCAAGTCACTTGACATCATTATCAGTAGTCTTTTTTCACTATGAGCAATATGGTCATGAAATGCGGTAGCAACTTTAAATGGAGAGATTAGATTTACCTCTAATATCTCTCTCCAGATTTTATAATCCATACTATCAATCTTTTGATAGTCCATAGCTCCTGGAACACCCAACGGACCCGTTGTTCCTGCATTATTGATTAAAACATCAATAGGTAAGCTTTTAAATTTTCTGCTGAGCTTATCAATGTCTTGGTGATTAACTACATCAAGTTGCTCAATAATAAAATTGTCCCCGTATTCAGCATGAAGTTTTTGCAGCTCAATGGCACTCTCAGGTTCTCTGGCGCAAGCAATGACTTTCCAGCCTTTATGGGCATATTGCTTGACATGCTCATATCCAAGACCCCTATTGGCGCCTGTAACAAATACTGTAGGCATGTTATTCTCCTTTTTAAGCAATTAGTATAATAATTATGATATCAATAAATAATATTTGATAATCATATATAAATGAGGAAAGCAAATGTCACAACCTAACTATTTGTCAGCTTTGAGTGTAAATAAAAACCCTCAAACAAAACATTTAAAGCAAGAGACTCTAGATTATTTTGACCAATGCACTGAAAAACTTGGTTTTGTTCCTAATGTGTTACTTGCCTATGCTTATGATGAGTCAAAACTAGATGAATTTATGGGTTTTTATAATAACCTCATGTTGGATGAGTCTGGTTTAACTAAGTTAGAAAGAGAGATGATAGCTGTGGTGGTCTCTTCTTACAACCGTTGTTTCTATTGCATTGTGGCTCATGGTGCTGCAGTTCGGCATATGTCTAAGGACCCAGTTCTGGGAGAGCTATTGTCCATGAATTATCGGGCAGCACAATTATCAGATCGACATCGATCAATGTTAGATTTCACATGGAAACTATCAGAGTCACCAGAAAAGATTGTTGAGGCTGACCGACAAGCATTGAGAGATAATGGATTTAATGATCAGGATATTTGGGACATTTCAGCTGTGGCTTCATTTTATAATATGAGTAATAGAATGGCCTTAGCAATAGACCTTATGCCAAATACTGATTATCATTCTAAAGCTAGAGGATAAATTAATGGATAAAGAATTCACAAAAGAACTTATGCCTTACCTGATTGAGGTAGGTAGCAATATTGGATTGAGCCTTATTCTTGCCCTAGCCATTCTTGTTATCGGGCGACAAATAGTAAAAATACTCATCAGAGTCATCACAGTAGCATTAGAAAAATCAAAGACAGAGGACACGGTTAGAATTTTTGTAACCAATCTACTGAACACACTATTGATGATTGTGGTTTTTATTGCTGCAATAAATCAGCTCGGGATAGAGACCACCTCAATCATTGCAATTTTAGGTGCTGCTGGATTAGCTATTGGTCTTGCTCTTCAGGGGTCTTTAGCTAATTTTGCAGCGGGTATTTTAATAGTCGTGTATAGGCCTTATAAAGTTGGTGATTACATAGAAGCAGGAAGTTATGCAGGAACAGTTAAGGATATTCAGATTTTCTCAACTGTGCTCACCACCCCAGATAATAAAATTGTCGTAGTACCCAATGGCAGCATTATGAATGGAAGTATTGTTAATTATTCAGGGCAGGAAACCAGAAGGGTCGATATTATAGCCAGTTGCAGTTATGAAGATGATATAGATAAGGTTAAACTTGTTTTAGAAGATATTATTAATAATGAGTCGAGAATATTAAAGGATCCAAAACCACAAATAGCTGTGTCAGAGTTAGCTGACAGTAGTGTTAACTTAATAGTCAGGCCATGGGTTAACTCTTCAGATGTTCTTTCAGTTAAGTATTCACTTCTAGAGCAGATAAAAAAGAGATTTGATAAAGAAGGCTTATCTATTCCGTATCCACAAACAGACGTTCATGTTCACAATAAGGGGGAATAACATTATAGTTATCCCCTTATTTTTTTAGATTAAGAAGCTGCTTTTACCCAAGTTTGAAATACTGGATCAGATGGAGCATCAAGCCCTGTCTCTTCTTTGCAACGTTTTTTAAGTTCAGGAATACTTTCAAAGCCTTTGTCAAACAATTTTGTTTTGCCTCTAGCCTTAGACATTTTTTCCCTTAATTTGGTTGTGGCAGCTTTGTTGATGCTTAAATCTGGCCTCAAAACCACACCATAATTTTCCTTTGCACCTTCTCTAGTCACTAATCCAGCATCTACATCAAATGCCACTCTTTCTGCAGGCCTTGTGAATGGGTCACCCCAGCCACCTCCTCCCCATGTGACGTGGTATAGAGTATCACCTTCATTTACTTGAATTCTATCGCATTTAGATTCAAGTATTTCAGTGTCTCCATTTTTACGTACTAACGTTTTTGTACTTCTTTCACCTGGATGACCTCCATTAACTCCCCAAGGATAGGTTAGCCAACGGTCGTCATGGATAGAAACGTTACCTGGTTCTAGAAATTTATAGGTAGTAGCTAATGCATTACCACCCCGATGAAACCCTGCTCCACCAGAATTCGGTACTGTGTAATATTCCTCTATTACTAATGGAAAATAACTTTCCAAAAATTCATTTGGTACATTCGTGAAGCTAGGCCATAGTGAATGTCCGTCAGGTCCATCTCCCATAGGTTTACCAGGAACACCACCAAATCCAATCATATAGAGTTGATACCATTCACCATTCTTATCATATCCTGAATACATCAAATGAGGACTGTCTGAAAATCCAGCTGCACAGAGAAAATCCGGTGCACCCTGTCCTAATAAACCACCTAAAACATCAAAAATTCTTCCTAATGCATGTGTTCTGCATGACAATGCTGCAGGATGTTTTGGTTTTAAGATAGTTCCTTCAGGTATTCTTACTTCCATAAGATCATAGAAGCCGTCATTGAACATAATGGCGGGGTCGAAGACCATGATCATATACACCCCACAAAACATTTTAAACATTTCTTCATTTAAGAAGAAATTAATTGAGCTTGTGGATTGAGGGTCAGTGCCTTCAAAATCAAAGATGACTTTCTTACCTTGTCTCCACATGGCACATTTAATTTTGTATGGTCCCATACCCAGTCCATCATCACAGATATAGTCTTCAAAATATTGTTTCTTTGTCGGTACTGTTTCTTTGATGAGTTTACCCATAGCCATTTTATTTCTATCTAATAGTTCTTCTAGAGCTGAGTAGTAAACATTGTCACCAAATCTTTCTGCCATCTCAATGACTCTCTTCTCTGCTGTCCTAATTGATGCCACAATTGCATTGAAATCACTTCTATTCCAGTGTGGTAATCTGCAATTATGTAAAATAAGTTCAAGCATATCTCCTTGTAGCTCATCATTTTTATAAATTTTTGTTGGTGGGATTCTAATACCTTCTTCAAAAATTTCTGTTGCATCTGTTGGCAAACTTCCGGGTACTTTTCCGCCCACGTCAGTCATATGGCCAAACATAGCTGCATAGCTTATTAATCTACCATCTTTAAAGATAGGTCTAAGAAGAAGCCAATCATTGGCGTGACTTACTGCACCATTGCATGAATAGGGGTCACTAGTAAGGAACATATCACCTTCTTCAATGGTGCCTTCGAAAGCTTCTTTAAAGCCATGGATGAAGCTACCAAATTGACCGACGACCATTTTACCTTCTAGGTTTGCAATCATCGGAAACTCATCACCCTGTTCTCTGATACCTGGAGACATTGCAGTTCTGAATAAAACGGCATCCATTTCCCATCTTGCTGAAAACATAGCATTTTCTATTACATCGAGTGTAATTGGATCGAGCTTAACTTTCTTAAATGGTTTACTGTTTGATTGGACTAATTTTGCTGTCATCTTTTATTCTCCTTAAGAATCTGGATTAATTAAAATGTTACCTAATTTATCGACTTTGCCATTATGGCCA
>CAZVRH010000064.1:0-5702 GCA_964629335.1 uncultured Woeseia sp. | reverse complement strand
TTCATTTTCTTTGCTTTTTTTAAGCTTAAACTGTATATTTCACGGTCTATTTATGGATTAAGTATATATTTATTTAACTCAACTAAAAGGATATGTTTTGCCATTAGTAAAAGTAAAAGACAACGAATATTTTGATTACGCGCTAAGACGCTTTAAACGCTCTTGTGAGAAAGCAGGAATTATCAATGAATACAGAAAAAGAGAATTCTATGAAAAACCCACTCAAGAGAAAAAACGTAAAAAAGCTGCAGCAGTCAAAAGAGAGAAGAAACGTTCCTCTAGAGATCATAATCGATCAAGAAGACTCTATTAAACTAATTTGAGCTTTCAAAAACAACTCCAAGACCAAATTAATCAATCACTCAAAGACGGTGATCGCCTTAGAATTAGCACCCTAAGGATGTTGATGGCGGCTATACAACAAAAAGAAATTGACACCAGAAATCAACTCTCCGATTCTGAATGTTTATCCATTGTAGAAAAGCAAGTTCAATTAAGGCTGGAGGCTGCAGAACAATACCAACAAGCAGAAAGAATTGAATTGTTTGATAAAGAAATGGCCGAAGCTGAAATTTTAAGAACTTATCTACCTGAGAAATTAGATGCAGAAGCAGTTAAACAAATAATCTCAGAAATTATCAATGAAACCGGAGCTCAGACTATGAAGGATATGGGAATGATTATGGCAAAATTAAAAGAGCAAGCCGATAATAAAATTGATATGAAACTTGCCAGTCAAATTGTTAGAGAATCACTGTCTAATTAATACTCTGTCTTCAGATAAGTTCTTTTACTTTTATCATTTTTCTGCATAGACTAAATTGTCTAGTCCACAGTTAAGAATTATAAAAAATTTCAATTTATGGTCGAAAGAATTCCTCAAGATTTTATCGATGACCTAATAGAAAGAGCTGATATTAGCGAGGTCATTGGGAGAAGAGTCGAAATTAAGAAAGCAGGCAAGGAATATAAAGCCTGCTGCCCCTTCCATAATGAGAAAACACCGTCATTTACAGTCAGCCCAGACAAAGGGTTCTATCATTGTTTTGGTTGCGGTGCTCATGGAACTGCTTTGAGTTTCTTAATGGAATATGAGCGACTGACTTTCGTTGAAGCTATTGAGGAAATTGCAAAAATGCTTGGGGTTTCCGTTCCTAAAACAAAAGAAAATATAGCTAAATCTAAAGAACGAAACAGTTTAAAAGATTTCTTGGTCAAGATTTCCAGTTATTACGAGAAAAATTTAAAAAATTCTGATTTACCGGTTAAGTATTTGAAACATCGAGGTATCGATGGAGCAACTGCAAAACATTATGCTTTAGGCTACGCCAATGATGCTTGGGACGACCTCCTGAAAAATTTTGGTAAAACAGAACGGGATATAAAGCAACTGATAGCTTGTGGGCTATTAATTGAAAAAGACAGTGGTGGATATTACGATCGATTCAGGAATAGAATCATGTTCCCCATTAGAAATAACAAAGGCGAGATTGTGGGTTTTGGGGGAAGAATCATTGACGATGAAGAACCAAAATACCTTAATTCACCCGAAACATCCTTATTCAAGAAAGGCGAATTACTCTACGGATTATACGAATCAAAACAATCTATTGCTAAACAAAGAACAGCCATCATTGTTGAAGGTTATACCGATGTTATAGGTCTCTATCAGAACAACATAGGAAATTCTTTAGCCACCTTGGGAACAGCAACTACTGAAACTCATATCTATAAAATTTTTAAAATTTCGGACCAAATAATATTCTGCTTTGATGGAGACAACGCTGGGAAGAAAGCTGCAAAAAAAGCAATGCAACTTTGTTTACCGTTGGTTCGGAAAAATAAGGAAGCATATTTTTTAATACTCGATGGAGAGGACCCAGACGAATTTATTAGAAACCATGGCTATGAAGCCTTTGAGAAACTGATCAAAGAGGCACAATCTCTGGACGATTTTCTCATTACTGTGTGTAATCAAGAATCTGATATTGGTTCTACAAAAGGCAAAGCAGATGCTGCCGAAAATGCCATGATGTTAGCTAATACAATTGGCGATGGCATCTACAAAGATCTTGTGATTAAAAGAATATCTCAGGAATATGGCCTATCGGAAGAAAAATTAACCCAATACCATCCGAAAAAATCTCCTAAAGAAACTAAAACAATACATAAATCTAGACAACCAGATTCAGCAACAAAAAGACCAAGCCTTATCAATCAAGCGATTAGGATTCTGTTAAATAGTCCTGAATTAGGACGATCCATTGATATTGATAGTAAATTTCAATTTATAGACGAAAAAGGGATGGATGTATTCAGGGAAATTGTTCGACTCATAAATAAGAAAGGTGACATTAAATTAGGCACCATTATTGAACATTTTCCTGACCCTAGACTTCAAAAATATTTAAGTAAAATAGCAACGGAGCAAAACCTTATTAATGAAAATGAATGGGCTATCGAGTTTGAGGATATTAAAAATAGACTGGAGATACAGGATCAGAGAAAAGAATTAACAAACCTTATAAAAAAGGCCAAAAAAAACAATCTAAATAAGAACGATGAACGTAGATTAAAAGAATTATCCAGAAAAATAAAATAACGATAAAGAACAAATAGATATATAATAGTCGACCAATTTTTAATCAAAACCAACAATGAAAAGAAAAAAAGAACAATTAGATACAGAAGAATCCCAAAAACAACCATTAGAGGTTGAGGAATTGATTGATGTTGAGGAAATTGAATCAGTCCTTGGTGAAGATAAAGAAGAAACAATAGAGCCTTCTGAAAAAGAAAAAACCCCGTTCCAAATACTCCTTGAGAAAGGCAAAGCTGAGGGTTTTATTACGTATGCTGAACTGAATGAAAATCTACCTGAAGGAATCATTGAGGCTGATAGACTAGAGGAAATTGTCGAAATGATAAGCGACCTGGGTATTGTTGTTCAAGAGCATGCTCCAAAGTCAGAAGAAATTGTGTCCTCTCAAGAGAATCAAGGAGATGTGACCAATCCAATAGAGAACGAAATAGGCAAAACAACCGATCCTGTAAGAATGTATATGAGAGAAATGGGTACCATTGAGTTACTGGATAGAGAAGGTGAAATTGTAATTGCCAAAAAAATAGAACAGGGAAATAAGAAAATCCAAGAAACATTGTCAGCATTCATTCCGGTTATGATATTCCTTCAAGAAAGATACAAAACAATTCTTGAAGAAATTGAAGCTCAAGAAGAAAAAGATCAAAGCAAAATTTTAGAAATTTTTTCTGATTTTGCTTTCGAAAACGAAGACATCATAGAAATTAATTCTGAAAATCAAGCTGCCGAAGTAAGCATTGATGTTAAAGCTATCAATAAAGAAATAAAAAAATTAATTCGTCAAACCAATAGATTAATCAAACTTATTGACGAACAGAGTAACGATGAAATCATTCTAAGGCAGAGAGAAGGGATAAGAGATACCTTGATGGGAGTAAAGATTGCACCAAAACTTTTTGACATACTACAAAAGATTATCATTGCCTATATGGACGAGATTAAACGTTTGGAAGGAGAAATTAGAGAAATTGTGGTAGAAAAGGCTGGGGTGCCCATGGAAGAGTTTAGAAAAACCTTTATTGGACATGAAACAAAGCTAACATGGATTGAAAAATACATCAGAGCTAAAAGAAAGTACTCTTCGATTCTTAATAGAAATAAGTCAAAAATCATAGCCAATCAAAAGAAGTTAGCTAAATTAGAAAAATCCTCGCACATCAACATACAAGAAATAAAAGACATTAATCGTCAACTAAATATGGGCAGAATCCGTGCAGATCGTGCAAAAAAAGAAATGGTTGAAGCTAATCTGAGATTAGTAATTTCCATCGCTAAGAAATACACAAACAGAGGACTGCAATTTTTAGATCTCATCCAAGAAGGAAATATTGGATTAATGAAAGCAGTGGATAAATTTGAATATAGAAGGGGGTATAAGTTTTCTACCTATGCCACCTGGTGGATCAGACAGGCAATTACGAGGTCGATTGCAGATCAAGCCAGAACCATAAGAATTCCTGTGCATATGATTGAAACCATCAACAAATTAAACCGGATTCAAAGACAAATGATTCAAGAAAAAGGAAGAGAACCCAGTGTTGAAGAATTATCTGAAAAAATGGAAATGCCAATCTCTAGAATTAGAAAAGTCCTCAAAATCTCTAGAGAACCAATATCTATGGAAACACCGATTGGTGATGATGACGATTCATATTTAGGTGATTTTATCGAAGACACAACTATTGATCAGCCCGATGGTGCCGCAACTAAAACAGGATTAAAAGAAAGCACGGTAAGTATCCTAGAAAGCCTAACCCCAAGAGAGGCCAAGGTGTTAAGAATGCGTTTTGGCATTCATATGAATACCGATCACACTCTCGAAGAAGTGGGAAAGCAATTTGATGTGACCAGAGAGAGAATCCGACAAATTGAAGCGAAAGCACTTAGAAAATTAAGGCATCCTTCACGTAGTGAGAAACTGAAAAGCTTTATGAATGACAGCTAGAAGGATTTAATTTCTTCTACCCCCTTATCATTATATTATTTTCATCAATAAGAAGAACAAAATGGAAAAAGTATTAGTAACAGGCGCCAGTGGCTTTATAGCCCTTCATTGTATTCAACAACTCTTGGATGAGGGTTATTTAGTTAGAGGCACCGTAAGAAAAAAGGAGAAAGGTCAGGAAGTTATTGAGGCCATGACCAAACATTCCAAAAAACCCAATAATCTTGAGCTTGTAGAAACTGATTTATTGTCAGATCAAGGCTGGGATGAAGCAGTTCAAGGGTGCGATTATGTGCTGCATGTGGCTTCTCCTTTTATACTGCATGAACCAAAAAAAGAAGAAGACTTGATTAATCCTGCAGTTGAAGGTTCGCTCAGAGTTTTAAAATCTTGCTCCGGTAGGAACGTTAAAAAAGTGGTGTTGACCTCATCATTTGCAGCCATAGGTTATGGCCATGATAAAAACATTTATGATGAGACAGATTGGTCAATTCCTGAATCTACTCGTGGGACTATTGGTGCCTATGCTAAAAGTAAAACATTTGCTGAAAAGGCTTCCTGGGATTACGTTGCTCAGCTTTCAGATGAAGACAAATTTGAATTCACCGTCATTAATCCAGTCGCCGTGACTGGTCCTATGTTATCCAGCGATATTGGTACGTCCAATTCGATGTTTATCCAGCTTTGTAATGGCTCCATGCCTGCTTGTCCAAGAATTCATATAGGCTTTGTAGATGTTAGAGATGTTGCTAAAGCTCATTTGTTTGCCATGAAGTCAGCTGCCACTAATGGAGAACGTATTATTGTTAGCGAAAAGGAAATGTTTTTTGCAGAAATAGGGCAAGTATTAAAAAATGCCGGATTTAAACAGGCTCCTACTCGTGAAATGCCAGACTTTCTGGTAAAAATAATGGCACTGTTTATTAAACAACTAGGTGGTCTTAAGAGGTCCTTAGGTCGTACGGTCTTTGCAGATAAAAGCAAGGCAAAGAAGTTGTTTAATTGGGAGTATATTTCTGCAGAAGATTCAGCTATTGAAACTGCAGAAGAATTGGTATCCATGGGTCTTATTTCAAAGAAATAAGCTAACCATTGATGATAATATATAATTCCTTGGGCCTGTAGCTCAGTTGGTTAGAGCAGTGGACTCATAAT
>CAZVRH010000063.1:0-5804 GCA_964629335.1 uncultured Woeseia sp. | reverse complement strand
GCTGAGGAACCTGAAGCAAAAGCTGAGGAACCTGAAGCAAAAGCTGAGGAACCTGAAGCAAAAGCTGAGGAACCTGAAGCAAAAGCTGAGGAACCTGAAGCAAAAGCTGAGGAACCTGAAGCAAAAGCTGAGGAACCTGAAGCAAAAGCTGAGGAAGAAACTAAGAAATCAACAAAATAAGACTGACTTATGAACATCAAAGCAACTGAAGTAAAAAAACTTAGGGAAATTACGAATGCTGGAATGATGGATTGTAAGAAAGCTCTTGTTGAATCTGACGGAGATTTTGAGCAAGCTAAAACCCTGCTTAAAGAAAAAGGTCAAAGCAAAGCTGACAGTAAATCAGGAAGAACAACAGCACAGGGACTTGCCCTTATTGAATCAAAGGAAGGTCACGCTGTAATACTGGAGGTTAATTGTGAAACTGATTTTGCAGCGAAAGATGATCTTTTTATTCAGTTTGTTAATAAAGTAGCTTCTCTGATTCTAGATAACTCTATCAATGAGATGGAGCAACTCGATGATTGCAAAATAGATGATTTTGAGAACATAGATGATTTTAGAAAATTTGTAATATCTAAGTTAGGAGAAAATATTACTATTAGAAGATTTGAAAGAGTTCAAATTAACGGCACCTTAGGAAAATATATTCATGGATCTAAAATAGCTGCATTGGTTTTACTTGATGAAAGTAATTCTTCAGAATTAGCTAAGGATATAGCAATGCATGTTGCAGCATCCAAACCTGAGTATCTAGCTATTACTGACATCCCAGATGAGATTGTAAAAGAGGAGTCAAGGATTCTTAAGATTCAGGCAGAAAAAGAGGGTAAGCCACAAAATATAATAGACAAAATTGTTGAAGGAAAATTAAAAAAGCAATTTAACAATTTAACATTAATGGGCCAAGAATATGTTAAGGATCCTGACATAACTGTTAAACAATACCTCCAGAATCAAGATGCTCATGTAAGATCTTTTGTTCGCTACGAAGTTGGGGAAGGAATAGAGCTAGAGCAAATAAATTTTGCTGACGAAGTAAAAGCTCAGGTTGATGCCCTGAAATAAGTTAATAACTTATGAATAATAAAAACATAAAACGAATTCTTCTTAAGCTCAGCGGGGAAGCCTTACTTGGAGATCAACAGTTCGGAGTAGACCCTAAAGTTTTAACTTATCTTGCTAAAGAAATAACATCAGTAACAGATAAGGGGATAGAAGTTGGCATCGTAATAGGAGCCGGTAATATTTTCAGAGGTGAAGGTTTAGCAGAATCAGGTATAGATAGAGTTACTGGAGATCACATGGGGATGTTGGGAACAATAATTAATGCCCTTGCTATTCAAGATGCCTTAGAACGACAAGGGGTTGTTGCTAGAGTGATGTCGGCATTGAAAGTAAATGAAGTGTGTGAAGACTATATTAGACGAAGAGCTATAAGACATCTTGAAAAAGGAAGAGTTACCGTTTTCGCTGCTGGAACCGGTAACCCATATTTTACAACAGACTCTGCAGCATCATTGAGAGCAGTAGAAATAGAGGCTGATTTGTTAATAAAAGCAACCAGGGTTAACGGTGTTTTTTCTGAAGATCCTATGCTCAATCAAAAAGCTGAGCACTATGAAACAATATCTTATGATGATTTCATATTAATGGGTTTAAAAGTTATGGATACAACCTCAATTGTTATGTGCAAAGAAAATAATCTACCCGTTCGAGTTTATGATATTTCAGAGAAGGATGCTTTATTACAAATTGTAGAAGGCAAGAACGTAGGAACACTGATAGAATAATCATTAAATGCTAGAAGATATTAATCAAGAAGCTAGTGAGAGAATGCAAAAATCTATCACTGCATTCAGAACAAACCTTTCAAAAATTAGAACTGGTAGAGCGACTCCCGAGATTCTGGATAGTATCTCTTTGGATTATTATGGAAACGACACGCCGTTAAAACAATTATCAAACATTTCAGTGGAAGATTCTCAAACGTTAGCTATTTCTCCATGGGAGGAAAAATTTATTCCTGAAATTGAGCAAGCAATTGCTAAAGCTAATATTGGGTTAAACCCAGTCACTTCGGGAAACATAATTCGAATACCCTTACCTGCTTTAACCGAAGAGAGAAGAATAGAGTTAACAAAACAAGTTAAAAGTGAAGAGGAACAAGCCAAAGTCTCTATTAGAAATATAAGGCGAGATTCAATTCAAGACTTAAAAGAATTTTTAAATGAAAAAATGATTTCAGAGGATGATTTTCATAAAGGTCAGGACGATATCCAAAAAATCACAGATCAAATGATAGGCAATATAGAGTCTCTAAGTCATGAGAAGCAAAAAGAGTTAATGACTATTTAAGCTATGAATACATCCAAGGAAGAAAAGAGCTTCCCTTTAGTGACCAATCTACCCAAACACGTCGGAATTATAATGGACGGCAATGGTCGATGGGCTAAGTTGAGAGGCAAAAGAAGAATTTTTGGCCATGAAGCTGGAGTTCTTAAAGCCAGAGAGTTGGTAGAGACATCTGTAAGGTTAGAATTAGAAGCACTTACTCTTTATGCATTCAGTGCTGAAAATTTATCTAGACCTGCAAAGGAAGTGAACGGGTTAATGAAGCTTTTTGAGCGAACCATAGAAAAATACACGGGTTTATTGATTGAAAATCAGGTCAGGTTCAAACAGGTTGGAGATAGTTCACTGCTACCGGATGTTCTCAATAGAAAATTAGAACAAATGGAGGCAATCACTTCTGAAAATGAAGGATTAAAATTAACCCTGGCTATTAGCTATGGAGGTCAACAGGATATTGTACGAGCCGTTAAAGCTATGATTGATGATATTGGTAAGGGAGAGATTAAAAAAAGTGATATTGATGAAGGAAAATTTTCAAGCTACCTCTCATTCAATCATTTACCAAAACTAGATTTAATTATTAGAACCTCTGGTGAGACAAGGCTGAGCAACTTTATGCTCTGGGAGTCAGCCTACTCAGAGATTCACTTTACTGAAACTTTATGGCCTAATTTTGAGGAACAAGAGTTTATAGAGATACTTCAAAATTTCTCAAAATCTGAAAGGCGTTTTGGATTAGTCGAAGAAGAGCTTGATCTAAAAAAAGCTTAAGTGTCTGAATTACAAAAAAGACTAATATCTGCATCAGGGCTATTAGCTTTATTTGGTTTTCTTATTTTTGACGCCTCATACATAGGTGTGATTGCAGCTTGTCTTGTTTTTGCTATTATTTTTTGGGAATTCTTAAATCTAATTGAAGAGAACAAAAACAGAATAATTTTTATTTGTGTTTTTATTATACTGAACGCAGTTATTCCCCTTGCTCTATTGGAATTGATAACGTTTCTTCACCAAAATTATAATTCTTCCATATACGCATTTTCCTTATATTGTGTTTCTTGGTGCTTAATCGGTATTTGGATCTTTAGGCATGATTCTACAAAGCTGAGCGACTTAAAGGTTTCTATTTTAGGTGCCCTAATTTTGATTCCAGCTCTAAACTCATTGTTTATCGTTTTATCCAATCCCATGTACCCATTGGTAATAATTACCACTGTTGCCATAGCAGATAGTGCAGCCTATTTTGGAGGTAAGGCTTTTGGTAAAAGAAAAATTATACCTAAAATAAGTCCTGGAAAAACCGTCGAAGGTTTACTTTCGGCATTACTGGTAACGCCCTTGATTCTATCAATCGTTGCCTATATTTCCGGTTTGAATATTCAAGAATTTATATTGTTTGGAATCTTAATAACTTTAATTTCATTTGTTGGAGATCTTAGTTTTAGTCTTCTGAAGAGAAATAGGGGAGTCAAGCAGTCTAGTAACCTAATACCAGGCCACGGTGGCTTTATCGATCTATTGGATGGAGTGATAGCTGTACTACCATTCTTTTCTTTATCAGCTCTCTTGGTTTTTAATTTAGGGTACAATTTTGGATGGATTGTAAGCTAATTTCTTTGTTTATTTCTTTTAATACAGTTCTCAATCTTTATAATTCCTTCATAATCATTAAAGACAATTAGAAAATGGATTTTTTATTCTCAGTTACAGCGTTCATAGTCTTGGTTGGAATTCTTGTTGCTATCCATGAATATGGACATTTCTTAGCTGCAAAACTTTGTAATGTCAAAGTTTTGAGGTACTCCATTGGTTTTGGAAAAATTCTGATGAGCAGAAAGGGTGGTGAAGATCAGACAGAGTATTGCTTGTCAGCTATTCCTCTGGGTGGATATGTCCAACTTTTGGATGAAAGAAGCGAAGACGTTGCGGACGAAGAAAAGCATAGAGCTTTTAATACTCAATCAGCAACCAAGAGAATTTTTATTCTTTTTGCCGGACCGTTTGCGAACTTCTTATTTGCTATTGTTGCCTACATAGTCATGTTTACCTCAGGTATACCTGGCCAGGTACCCATTATTGGAAATGTAGAAAATACTTCAATTGCTTGGGAAAATAACATACGTCCTGGAGATCGAATAATTAGTGTTGGCAACCGAGAAGTAAACACTTGGCAAGGGTCGCTTATTTCCATGATCGGTGAGGTCCTTAATGATGAACGTATCGAATTATCTGTGATCGATGAGTTTAACCAGAGAAAAGATATCACTCTTGATGTTAAAGGTAGAACCAAAGAGTTAACTGCCCCTAATGCCTTGTTTCCTGGTTTAGGATTTAAACCTTTCCAACCAAACATCAATCCAGTGGTAGTATCTGTTGTTAAGGATAGCCCAGCAAGCATCTCGGGACTTCAACCCAACGACATACTCTTAAAGATAGATAGCATTGAAATAAAAGATTTAGACCAGTTTGGAGAACTTATAATATCTAAACCAGGAGAGACAATTGATCTTGAGCTAGAGCGAGACAATGAAATCTATATCACTCAAGTCGATTTAGGTGTAAAAGAAGATGATCCAACCAAAGGTTTTATCGGCCTTCAAACGACCATAGATCAAGAAACAATTAAACAATATTTAGCAGTTCAGAAATACTCATTCCCAGAAAACATCACGATGGCATTTGAACAGACCAATCAAATGATTGTTTTGACTCTTAATATGTTTGGCAAGATGATTACAGGACAAATTTCAGGTAAAAACTTAAGCGGTCCTGTTGGTATTGCCAAAGATGCTGGAACCGTTGCTAAGAGAGGTCTGATAGCGACCTTGTCGTTCATGGCTATAATCAGTATTAGTTTAGGTATTCTGAATTTGTTGCCAGTTCCTGTCTTGGATGGAGGTCAAATCGTTTTTGTCCTAATTGAAAAGTTAATAAGAAGACCTTTACCCGAAAAAATCCAAATGGCCTTCCAGCAAATTGGAGTGGGGGCATTATTATTCCTGATGGTTTTTGCACTGTACAATGACCTTGTAAGAATATTTAATTAATAAACACTAAATTACAATGAAAACAAAGACCCTTATCATTTTGATGGCACTTTTATCTTTTACTTTGGTGGAAGCTGAAGATGCTTTTATTGTTAAAGACATCAGAATTGAGGGATTACAAAAAATATCTGAAGGCGCATTACTTAACTATCTGCCTGTAAATATTGGAGACGAGCTAGACGATATAAAAATCAAGGAGTCAATCCGCTCTGTTTATTCAAGTGGTTTTTTTAAGAATATTGAATTCAGAAAAGATGACTCAGGTGCGCTTATTATTTCGGTGCTTGAGAGACCGTCCATAGCTTCTATTACATTTGAGGGTAATAAGGATATTAAAACTGAAGACTTAGAAGAGTCTCTGAATAATATAGGTTTTAAGATTGGTCGTAACTATGACCCTTC
>CAZVRH010000062.1:0-5951 GCA_964629335.1 uncultured Woeseia sp. | reverse complement strand
AGATAATCAGCAAATAAAATACCGCATCCAAAGGAGACAAAAAACCAAATAAGCAGCAGACCAGCGACCAACTTAAGATTAGCAATCCAATAATCATTTTTATTAGTAAAAGATTTTTCCATAAAACGACTACAAATGCTTGGCCATGCTCTCAGCAACAAGAGTTAGAGCCTTAAACGGTCGAATCAAGACTCTCAGCTCAGTGAGTTTTTGCTCTTCATTCCAAATGATGTAGTCCACACCATTGATGTAAATCTCTTCAATTTTGGTTTCGAAGATTAAAAAAGCAGAGTTCTCTCCCACAATTTCATCGGTGTATTTGAAATGCTCATTATTAATAACTTCATTGGCTGCATTGAGATAATTCATGACGTTGTCAATGCCCTGAATAGGCTTATAGACAAAGGGTGAGTAAAACTCTATACCCTGATCCATGAATGAAGCATCAACATTTTTTTTCTCAATACAGAGATGCCAGTTTTCAATCGCTGATGACATTTTTAAGAATCTAAATCAGGCTTAGCAACTTTCACATACATATAGGCCAATATCACCACATAGATGCAACCTGCAAAAATGCCGCCGGCTATCATTCTCGTGGCAGGATCGATAATAGCAGCAACTCCATCACTAAGTGCATTACCTAGAAGAGCACCAAATAAAGCACCATAGACGCCTTTGCCGCCTAGTTTGCGTTCTATGTTGATGCCATATAGAGAAACAAAAACTAAAATGCCATTATCTATTATTCCAAACCAAGTTCCTTCACTAAAAATATAGGAAAAAATGTCCATAAAATACTCCATTAATTTGTCTATTATTAAGCTATCTTTAGGTTACTTCAACAAGATATTTAGTCTTTTCTAAATAAATTCGCTGGATCTTTAAAGGATTTAAATTCGATAGCATTTCCTGCAGGATCATATAGAAATAAAGTTGCTTGCTCCCCCACTTTACCTTTGAATCTAATCGTGGGCTCAATAATAAATTTAACCTGATGATGTTTTAATTTATCAGCAAGCTTATGAAATATATCCCAGTCTAATACTATTCCAAAATGAGGAACAGGAACTTCATGGTTATCAACTGGATTAGTAATTTCTGTGTTTTTTGCATCGCTTAAATGACAAACCAACTGATGTCCAAAAAAATTAAAGTCGATCCAACTTGAATCGGATCGACCAATCTCAGCTCCGAGAAGACCCTGATAAAAATTCTTTGCCTGCACTAGGTCGTTGACTGGAATGGCTAGATGAAAAGGGCTGAGTTTATTCAAAATTTTTCCCATGACATATTCTACTAATACCTAAAGTGCTTTATTTTTTCTCCACTCTTGCCAATTTCTGTCATGGCGCTAATACCTATATCTAAATGTTTTTGGAGCCACTCTTCTGTTACCTTTTGATCAGATTGACCGGTTTTAATTCCGTCTGGGGTAACCGGTTTATCCGAGACTAATAACAGTGCGCCTCGAGCAATTTGGTTGTAATGACCAACAACAAAAATTGTTGCCGTTTCCATATCGATGGCTATAGCGGTTGTTGCTTTCAGTTTATTTTTGAAATTTTCATCGTGTTCCCAAACACGCCTATTAGTGGTATATATCACCCCTGTTCTATATTCTAATTTTTTCTCCAGGACCTTTTCTGAAACAAATTTATGCAGCTTAAAAGAGGGTAAAGCAGGAATTTCTAAAGGAAAGTAATCGTTACTGGTACCTTCCCCTCTGATGGCAGCAATTGGCAAAATCAGATTACCAATTTCAGACGAATCTTTTAATCCCCCACATTTGCCTAAAAATAAAACTCCTTTTGGATTTCGGGCCGTTAATAGGTCCATTATAATGGCTGCATTTGGTGATCCAATTCCAAAATTAACAATACTCAGTCCTTCTGAATTTGTAGCTGCCTGCATCGGTCGTCTTTGACCCTTAATCTCTAAATCAAACATTTCTGAGAAACGGATAACGTAGTCGCTGAAATTGGTTAAGAGGATATAATCTCCAAATTCATCGATTTCCATTCCTGTGTATCTGGGTAGCCAATCTTTAGTAATAGAAAGACGTTCTCTTGAGCTGGTCATATTGTTAGCTTGTCAGTTTAAGATAAACATATCAAGAACTCTTAATTATGGATGCATTAAGTTAGATTTTCTTGATGTATTTGATTTGCTATTAAGCATTTTTAAAAATAGTATTAGTAAGCTATTTGGAGGATAAAATTAATGAGTAAAATTTATGAATTTAATTGTACAAATGCCCAAGGTGAAACGGTTTCTTTGGGTGATTACAGAGACAAGATACTGTTAATAGTCAACACAGCAAGTAAATGTGGCTTCACGCCCCAATATGAAGGTTTGAACAATCTACACCTTAAATTTCAAGATAAAGAATTCTCTGTTCTTGGGTTTCCGTGCAATCAATTTGGTAAACAAGAGCCCGGGACAAATGAAGAAATACAGGAGTTCTGCTCTATAAATTTCCAAATTGAATTTCCTGTGTTTGCAAAAATTGATGTGAATGGTCCAACCGCTGACCCTCTTTACCAGTATTTATGTGAACAAAGACCGGGGGTGCTGGGTTCCAAGAATATAAAATGGAATTTCACAAAGTTCCTGGTTGACCAGAATGGAAATGTGGTTTCCAGATTTGCACCCAATACTAAACCAGTAGATATTGAGAAAAAAATAAGTGCTCTTATACAATGACTTAAGCTCTTAAATGTCAGCTTATTTTATTGTTCGTTGTCTATATAACAATATAGACCATTACCAAGATTATGCAAAAGCTGCAGCTAAAGCTGTAGATGCTTATAAGGGTAGATTTTTAGTCACCGGCAATGGTAAGCAAACACAAAAAGAAAAGGGTCAGTATCCCAAAACTGTGATTGTTGAATTTGAATCGTTAGAAATTGCAGTTTTATGCTATGAAAGTGACCAATATCAAAAAGCTTTGAGTTATATCAAATATACTGCCAATCGAGATTTTGTAATTGCTGAAGGTGTAGATAAAAACTAAGCAGGTATGGTGTTTTCTTCCTGATCTTTTTTGATTTCTCTAGAACTAATATCAAGTCGGAATTCTGATTCTGAAATACCTTCAAAACGATTGATTATCTTAGAGGGAATGGAAAGTTGGTCAAGTGTCTTGTAGGTGCCTTGTATTTGCCTTCCAAAAACCAGAAAGTTAGAATCAGTGGTATTAAAGATTTCCAAACATTCAAGCATTTGCTTTTTCCCTGAGTAATATTTCTCATCAAACATCCTGATCAATGTATCGACCCCTAAAATAAAAGTTGAGTTTTGAAAAATACGTGCCTTATCAGCAAAAGTAGGGGCGTTGGTTAGCGCCCAACGATCATCTGGTTTAAATTGGTCCAATATTGTTTGTATCTCAAAATAACTTAAAAATGTCTTTTCAACATTGCCAATTGAAATCTCATAGGTGGCTGACAAATTAGTTTTTTGCTCAGCAATTTTCTTAATCTTCTTGTGGCCTTCATGTAATGGGTTAAATGCTCCAGGAAAGATTAGCTTAGATGGTTCTAGAGACCCATGAACCAGTTCTCTTTCTCCAGACTCTAATGCGTGCCATTCTGGTTTGGCTTTAAAAACCTCATATTCAATTTTTTGAGTAAGTTTTGGTAGATCCTTTTCGAGACCGCAAGCAATTCCAATTAAAGATTCTAGGCATTCGGTTACAAGCTCCTCTTCCGAGGATCTTGTTCGTTTTCCTTTAGTTAAATAACACGAAAGAACATGTGTGCTATCTAGACCGTGAATGCAAACAAAAAAGCGATGGCTTCCCAATTTCTCATAGGTTGTGGATAGAGTGGCTGTGACTGCAACACCGAGAAGGGTTGAAGGATCTGCGTTAGAGGCTAATTTTTTTGCCCTATTAAAAGCAGTCACAGCCATATTAACCGTTGTTTGCAGTCCACAATAATAACTTGGTTTAAAACCGAGATATTCATCCATAGATTCCCTGGAATAAGGAATATAAGACTCGAGCACCGTTTGACTTGCCCCGGGCACTTTCAATAAATCAGAGATTGCGCTCCCTCCTCCACCGCTTGAGACAAAAACTAACTTGAAAGGCCCATCATGGATGAATCTTATGTCGCTAACATTCATTATTTTTCTAATTCTTTTTCAATTGGAAGGAGCACTCTTTTCAAAAGCATTTGCCTTCGTTCCCTTCTTTCCTGAATTAAATTATCATTAGGTTCAAAAGTTTCAATGTCCTTGAGAGTGATTGACTCTTTTTTTGCTAAAAGCTTTTCAATAGTGTCTAACCGATCCCTTAAGACTGAAATCTCCTGAGTTAAAGTCATAACCATAGCCATCAAATTATCTATTGATCGATCATCTAGATATGTAAGCTTTTTCCCTTTTGCTGCTCGGGGTAATTCTATTTTTGAATTCATCTTACAGGAGGTTTTTGAGCCAAATAGATGGGTAATTTTAAGTAAAAATCCCCGGTGTAGCCTTTAGTGTATTTAGCGACAGCTTCTGCGGAAGTAAACTCAATACTCTCTTTGGAAAAACCAGCATCTTTAATAATTTGTTGAAGATTCATATCTCTTAAGGCTCCAGAAAAATTTTCATTGTTGTTGGTTACTTCCCAATCTTTGAGAAAATCATAAAGAGGATCAGTAGCTTCTTGATGAAAGGGATAAACATCTAGATGAATCATCCAGCCACCTGGCTTCAAAACCCTGTAAGTTTCATTGATTATTTTTGGAACTGCGTTGTGTGAGGTTTCATGAAGAAACAGACAAGAAGTAACAAGATCAAATGTGTCTTTTTCGAAATTAGTTTCTTCGGCATTTTGTTGACTAAAGTGGGCTGTTACTCCTAATGCATTAGCTCTTGCATGAGCGTATCTTAAACACGGAGATGCAACATCAATTCCGAAAATTTCACTTTTGGGAAAGACTTTTGCAAAGGGCAGTGTTGAATTACCAATTGCACAACCCAGATCAAGAATTTTCTCGGGTTCTAGACTATCAATATACTTTTCAATATGGTTAATAATAGCTTGAGACAATAAGTCATTCTCCTTTCCCATAGAGTTTCTAGAATAAATGGGCAATGCAATGTCATAAACGACTCCAGGAGCAATATCATCTTCTATTTTCTCAGTATGATAACCTCCGGGTTGTTGATGTATATCGTAGGCAGTAAGATATTTTGGAATCTCAACCTCCTTGTCCAACTCAAGAGAACCTAAGTCATTATTTTCTTTTGAGCGTTGTATTAGATCTTCAAGAGTTCTTTCAACCGTATCAATTACCGAAGTAAACATCATTTGTTGACTTAATCTTTGCAATAAGCTCCAACTTTGATAAGCATGATCTTTAAGCATCAAATCCTTAACTTCATTTTTATCTTTTGGAGATCTGCTGTTTTCTTGAATGAATTTAGGCTCAACATTTCTTTCATAATACGGTGTTATTTTTGAATATATTTCGTCTGTTAGAAAAGCTCTGAGATCGGTGACAAAATCTTGTCTAACCGATTCATCATGATTCGGCCGTGGTTGCATCGAATGTTTTTGTTTTGAACTGGTCATTTTGATTTTAAGAATATCATAAGCCAAGATAACTTATCGTTTTAAGGAAAATACCAAGAGAAACTTGAGTAAGTAAAGATATTTTAATAAAGTAAAAATTAGGAGTTAATGGAGGAAAGAAGGATGAGAATTTTATTAATGAGTCTTGTAATAACCAGTTTTTTAGGTTCCATAGATGAAGTGAAAGCTGGTGGTCACAATGAAGACAAGAAACTTGTCGCCCCAACAAGTGGTTTTGAAGGGATGGAAGATCAATTAGCTAGGGCAATGAATGTTGTGTTGATGACCTTGAACGAAAGGAGCGCCTATCAACACGATATTAATGATGCTTTAGTTAAGATGATATTAACCACAATTCAGTTTGCAAAAAATAACGACA
>CAZVRH010000061.1:0-5985 GCA_964629335.1 uncultured Woeseia sp. | reverse complement strand
CCAGGGTTTTTTCCTGAGGTAACCACTGCTCTCATTGCCATGGTGTCAGAAATAGGAATATTGAGCATAGCGTTGTATGCATAACCAGAATCTTCAGCAAGTTTCTTATCCGAATATTCAAGTGAAATATTACCTTCAAAACCATCAAATGAAGGCATGGCAGTAATATACCGAATGGTTCCACCTACAGCATTGGATCCGTAGAGAGTCCCTTGTGGTCCTCTTAAGACTTCAATTCTCTCAACATCATATAGGTTGGTCATACCCATAGAGATTTCATTCATGAATGTGTTGGAAGTCCCTGATGAGACTTGTGCCGTTCCTGTATTGAGTCCCCGCATTGTATAGTAAGTGTCTCCTCCAGGGGTTGAAACGCCTGCTAATGTTCTTAAGTAATCTTCAGGATTATAAATGCCTCTTTCACTGATGGCATCGGCAGTTATTACAGAAATATTCATCGGAATATCTTGTACGGTTTGTTCTCGCTTATTAGCAGTAACAATGATTTCTTCGATGTTTTGTGAAAAAGACGACGTAGAAATTAAAGTTAATGCAACGAGTAGAGCAATTCTTTTCATTTATTTTGCCTCATAAATTATAGTTTTTTCATTAGTTTGTAGTAAATTTTAAACTTAAATTGATTCTATCATTGTTAGAAAATGAATCAAAAATATTCAACGTATGTCCTACTGTATTAATGTGCTGGTGCATTGTATCTTTTTTGTTTATTTTTACAAGTTATTAAATGAGCTATATCTGTCGAAAACATACCATCCAAAGTAATATAAGTTTAGAGTATTACTAGATTAAAAAAGAAATAGAAAAATGGCGTTGAAAATTATTGGAACAGGCTTTGGACGAACGGGAACACTTTCACTCAAAGTCGCACTTGAGCAACTTGGTTTTGGCCCTTGTCATCATATGAAAGAAGTCATGTTAAACCGTGAGCAAGCCGAATGGTTTTCACAAGCATCTAAAGGCATAGAGGTTGATTGGATTGATGTCTTTAGAAACTATAAATCAGCAGTAGATTGGCCAGCTGTGGCATATTACAAAAATATTGCCAACACATTCCCAGAGGCTAAAATTATTCTAGGTATAAGAGATCCTAATTCATGGTATAAAAGTGTCAGTGAAACTATCTACAATGTGGTGCCAAGCTTCCCTATGTGGATAAGATTTATATTCCCTAGATCTGATAAAGTTCTTCGAATGATTGAGAAAACTATATGGCAAGGTGAATTTTCAGGCCGATTTGAAGACAAAGACTTCGCTATTAAAGTTTTTAACGAACACATTAAGTCAGTTAAAGAAGCATTCCCAGTTGAACGAATACTGATCCATTCACCCAAAGATGGTTGGCAGCCTTTATGTGATTTTCTTGGAGTAGAAATCCCAGACAGTCCTTATCCATGGGAAAATGATTCGTCCAGAATCAAACAAGCCATTCTGTTAATGAAGTTATTAAGGTGGCTGCCTGCAATCGTTCTAGCTGTTATTATTGGTTTAACTCTCTAATTTGATTCAATTGAGAATCAAAAGATTTAAGTTAAAAAACATCCGATTGAAAAGTAACAATAAATTGATATCGATCTGATATCATTTTAATTTTAAGGAGAAAACTATGCGAACATTAATTATCATATTTTCATTTTTTATTGTTCTACCGGTTTGGGCTGACGGTCACTTATCATCAGAAAAAACAGTGATGCAACTAGTAATGGATCATTGGGAAGCAAGAGACAATAATGATTTCAAAACACAAGCAAATCTAATGAGCACAACTGGCACTTACAATGCTAATTCAGATGGAAGTTTCTTTAGATACAGTGAAAATGTTTCAGCGGATGATCTTGAAAATAATATGGGCAGTCAAAGCTCGAGTTTAAATGTTAAATACCCGGAAACGATCGCTTTATCCGATGATGTTGTTTTAGCCAGATATTATCTCGAAGGCGTAATTTCTGATGATGGCGGTACGGTGAATAATTACAGAACACGAGTCACGCATATTTGGGTAAAAGAAAAATCAGGATGGAAAACAAAATCTTGGCATTTCTCACCATTACATGATGGTGGAAGACATATTACATCTTCCTCTGATTTTGAAGAAGATTAAATAAAACTGTTAGGATTATGGTAGGCACGGGCGGACTCGAACCGCCGACCTCTTGCATGTCAAGCAAGCACTCTAACCAGCTGAGCTACGCGCCTCCATAGTATTTATTTAGATACAGCTTCTTCAGAAAGGTAGACAGAGATATCTCTTATGTCTTCGTGGGTATATCCTGCAGCATGCCATGAAGCAGTAATTCTTTCCAAAATTTCTTCTGCTGAAGCATTTTTGAATTTTTCTATTGAATGGCAACCAGTGCAGCCTCTCCCAAATGCCGATTCAACCAGGGTCTTACCGTATTCATAATCGCCTTCAACCTTTTCATGATTAGATGCCATCGTTGCAGAAGTGCTCAGCATGAGTAATGCTGTAAGATGAGTAAAATTAAATTTCATATCTGAACAACCCTTAATTGTATTTTTTGAAATGATATATGACTCATAATGAAAAATCTATTTTGACTGTTTAATTTGCCATCCTCTTATCTGTTTCAACAAAGTTGATACCAAAGTTGAAGTCTTTGATTACTTTAATTTCGTCTCTAATTTTAGCTGCTTCTTCAAATCTTAAGTCCTTTGCAGCTTCAAACATTTCCAATTCAAGTTGACTAATTATTTTATTAATCGAATTCGGATCTTCAGGATCGAGATTTCTCTTAATAGATTGAGGTAACTGGATATATTGTTTTGAAGGCTTGCTTCTTGCATTCTCCATAACGTCTTGGACATTTTTTATGATAGTTTTTGGTTGAATATTGTTATCAATATTGTATTGAATTTGTTTATCTCTCCTTCGTTGCGTTTCCTCAATTGCACGAGACATAGAATTTGTGATGTTATCCGCATACATAATAGCTTTACCGTTGATATTTCTTGCCGCTCTTCCCATTGTTTGTATCAGAGAACCTTCTGATCTGAGAAACCCTTCTTTATCGGCATCAAGAATAGCGACAAGAGAGACCTCTGGTAGATCTAATCCTTCTCTAAGGAGGTTTATACCCACGAGAACATCAAAAACACCGAGCCGAAGATCTCTAAGGATTTCTGAGCGTTCTACAGTTTCAATATCAGAATGAAGATACCTGACTTTAATTTGATTATCGTTTAAGTAATCTGCCAAATCTTCAGACATTTTTTTTGTAAGTGTTGTTACTAATATTCGCTCATTTTGAGGCGCTCTTTGATTGATTTCTGATAACAAATCATCCACTTGATTAAGAACTGGCCGGATTTCTACTTTCGGGTCTATTAAACCTGTGGGCCTAACAATTTGTTCTACAATCTGATCGGATCCTTTTAATTCGTATTCTCTTGGAGTTGCTGAAACATATATTGTTTGAGGTGAGAGTTTTTCAAATTCTTCAAACATCAGTGGTCGATTATCAAGCGCTGACGGTAATCTAAATCCATACTCAACTAGTGTTGATTTTCTTGAGAAATCACCTTTATACATCCCTCTGAGTTGAGGAAGAGTTACATGACTTTCATCAATAACTATCATTGCATTTGAAGGTAAATAGTCGATCAGGCAAGGGGGCGGCTCGCCCTCCTTCCTTCCTGATAAGTATCTACTGTAATTCTCAATCCCTGAACAAAACCCTAACTCTTTGATCATTTCAATATCATAAAGAGTTCTTTGTTCGAGTCTTTGAGCTTCAACTAACTTATTGGCCTTATTAAGTATGATTAATTGTTCAGATAGTTCTGTCTTAATCTTTTCTGTTGCTGCCAACATTACCTCTCTAGGGGTGACATAATGTGTTTTAGGGAAAATCGTTAAGCGTCCAGTTGATTTGAGCACTTCTCCTGTTAGTGGGTCAAAATAAGATAGGCTTTCTATTTCATCATCTAGCATTTGTATCCGTATGGCCTGATTATCAGAATCAGCTGGATACACATCTATTACATCGCCAAGCACCCTGAACATTCCTTGTTTGAATTCGATTGAGTTTCTCTGATACTGTAATTCTGCGAGTCGTCGTAAGATTAGACGTTGTTCGATTTTATCTTTTAAGCTTAAATGCAGAACCATATTAAGATATAGCTCTGGATCCCCTAAACCATAGATCGCTGATACAGATGCAACAATTATTGTGTCATTTCTCTCGATAAGTGCTTTCGTTGCAGACAATCTCATTTGCTCAATATGTGCATTTACTGAAGCATCTTTTTCAATATAGATATCAGTAGTGGGCACATAAGCTTCAGGTTGGTAGTAATCGTAGTAAGAAACAAAATATTCAACTTTATTTTCTGGAAAATATTCCCTCATTTCTCCATAGAGTTGGGCAGCAAGCGTTTTATTTGGGGCCAGAATAAGGGTAGGTCTTTGTTCATTTTGAATTAAATTGGCGATTGTAAATGTTTTTCCAGAACCTGTGACTCCCAGAAGTGTTTGTTTAAAAAGGCCTGATGACAAACCTTTGGATAGCCGATCTATAGCTTCAGGTTGATCGCCTTTCGGTAAATAATTTGCAGACAATTTAAAGCATTCTTTTTTCATAATTTGATATTATAGCCATCAATTAAAATCTATTGTTTAAAATGTATTGATAATGTCAACAATCCTATCCAACAGAGTAAATAAGGTTAAGCCTTCTGCAACATTAACCATCTCAGCTAAAGCTATGGACTTAAGGGCACAAGGGGTGGATGTTATTAGTCTAAGTGCAGGAGAACCTGATTTTGATACTCCTGAGCATATAAAAGAAGCAGCCATTAATGCGATACAAGAAGGACAAACAAAATACACACAAGTGGATGGAACCCCTGATCTTAAAGATGCAATTATCCAAAAATTTGAGAGGGATAATAACCTCGTCTATGAAAGAGAAAATATAATTGTTTCAACCGGTGCTAAACAAACACTATACAATTTATTTCAGTCTGTATTAGGACCCGGTGATGAGGTTATAATTATTAGTCCTTATTGGGTGTCGTACCCCGATATGGTTTTATTGGCTGACGCTACCCCTGTTTTTATAGAGACTCATCAAAAAAATAATTTTGAAGTTGATATTGGGACTCTTAAATCGGCTATTTCTGAGAAAACTAAGCTCATTATTTTGAATTCACCCTCAAACCCAACTGGCATTACTTACTCAAAAGATGAGTATTATGCAATAGGCGAAGTGTTAACTGAGCATCCGGGAATACTCATTGCAACTGATGATATGTATGAACACATATACTGGGGAGACGAACCTATTACTTCATTTGCTGCAGTTTGTCCTGATCTATTTGATAGAACAATAACTATTAATGGGGTTTCAAAATCCTATGCCATGACTGGGTGGAGAATAGGATATTGCGGTGCAAATGTGCATGTAGTTAAAGGAATGAAGAAAGTTCAAGGTCAGAGTACATCAAATCCATCATCGGTTTCTCAAGCAGCCGCTCTGGCCGCACTCAATGGATCCTCAGAAGCTGTTGAACAAATGGTCGTTGAGTACAAGAAAAGACACGATTATATGTGTGAGGCTTTAAATGATATTGATGGCTTTAAAACAAGCCCTGGAACAGGAGCTTTTTATTTGTTTCCAGAAATTAGCCAAGTTCTTGATCATAAGGGATTTTCAGACGATGTTGAATTTTCTAGCTTTTTAATTGATCAAGCAAATGTAGCAGTTATCCCTGGCAGTGCGTTTGGGGCTAAAGGTTATATTAGAATATCTTATGCAACAAATATTGAGTTACTTAAAGAATCAGTAAGAAGGATAAAGAATTCGCTGAAGTAGCAGGCTAGTCTCTTGACTATTTATTAAGCTTCAAGCAGACTCCATTTATATTCTACTCCCCGGTAGCTCAGTTGGTAGAGCGATTGACTGTTAATCAATTGGTCGCTGGTTCGAGTCCGGCCCGGGGAGCCAG
>CAZVRH010000060.1:0-5999 GCA_964629335.1 uncultured Woeseia sp. | reverse complement strand
CTCACTAGCTATTATTCGCCAACGGACTCAATCCAGATTGGAGATGACCATGCCGTTTCACTTATAGTGGTCGGAAAATCTTCCGGCGGTTGTATATCGAGAGCTAGACTGTCGTAAGTTGACCATCGGCAAGTAGGAAGCTGAAGAACTCTGACATAATAAAATGCGTTCTGTTCAGGTTTATAAGTTTCGTCAGTCCAGGAAACGGTTATTTCTTCCTCCCCTTGGTTCTGATCGATCTCACAGGTCTCTAAATTAACTTTAAAAATCTCATCAGTGCACGATTCACTGCAATATAGATCTAGAACTCTTTCCAACGCGACGCCATTATTAGTCCATCCTTTGATCAACTGAACTTTATGCAAGGGCGCTCCTAGAGGATCTTTTTGAGCCAAAATTCTAAACTCAGGTAAATTGCCCTCAAGCGCTTGGACAGTGCTGCCCATAGGATGGGTGCCTTGCTGGGATTGAAAGCTAAGTGAAAATTTCAATTTTATTCGTGTTCCACTGGTGGCATAAACTTCTTTTCTTTGCATAGAATCAAAAAGAGCATCACGTGTATTTTCTTCTGCCCAAATTGCAGCCAGTCCTCCGGGATTGCGATTTATTCTTGCTCCTTCTAGTCGTGTTTTCGCCGGTGCAGTAAAAACACCGGTTGAGCCTGTGTAGTCGTATTCTTCAGTATCACCTGGGTTAGAATTATGTGTGTCTGTGCTACCTATAAAACCAAAATCCATGGGATTGAATCCGAGTTTCTCTTGATATTCCAATCCCAATTTCAGACCGTCTCTTGCCATTGAAGTCGGATGAATACACCCAGTTTCTTGATCCGGTTCACAACGAGGAAGATATTGTTCAAAATTGCATTCTTCATCTGTGGTACCAAAGCCAATGCTGCATTCAGAGTTGCCTTTGATTTGAAATAATTCCACCAACGGTTCGAAGCGATCTCTCAGTTTCCAAGCATCTAAGTCATAGCGGTCTCCGTCGATGGTGACGTTAGCAAACGCTAAGCCCCATGATCGATTTGAGTTATGAGGTATGGTGATGAATTCACAAGAACCTAGACAAAGGTCATTCAGTTGCTTCCATAGATCGATTTCAGTCGCTGCATGAAACATTGAAATGGCATGATCTGGAACAGAATTATTTCTAAAAATAACATTGCGATGATGCTTTCCTATATCTGGCAAGGTGGGTGAATATTCATAAGCATGAAAGGTAGTAAATTTTCCAGGTTCATTATGTTTGTTATTAACATTGATAATCTTTTCCCATGTCATTTTTGCAAACTTATGCAATTTTTCATGATCACCTCCCGCTGCATCCAACATTGGGTTTTCAGGAGGCCTTTTCGCTCCATTTGCTCTGAGTTGTAGAAAAAATAATAGGTCAGGACTTTCAAGTCGTCGACACATAATTAAGGTGGATAAAGTTGCCTCTTCATCATCGCAGCCTTCATGAATTCCAAAAGATTCTGAATGATCTGTAATCGCCGCAAAATCTAAAGGTGTCCGCAACTGCATTATTTCTCCTTCTACGTTTTCAAAGGCTTCTCCCTTGGCTATTCGATACGATTGATCTAGAGAAAGACGATTGCCAAATATGTACGAATCAAAGGACAAGGAGGAATGTACATGGAGATCTCCGAAATAGACATTTTTAGTTTCATCTTCTGCTAAAACAGAAAATGAACTGGTAAACATTAGGAAAAATAAGAGGCTAATTAATCTCATTAAGATAATCTACATCACAATCATTATGAAGTTTATTTATTTATTAAGATTTGACTGCTTTGAATTGCTGATGAAAACCAAAACTCAGTGAGAAAATACTCACGATATGAACCAATGAGATCATCTTCTGAATAGTGGCTTGTCTAACCATCTCCCCAGAATCAAGCAACGCATTACCGCCAAAAAGCTGGTACATAACATAAGCAAATGTACTCAATAAAAAAAACAACGTGATCCATGAATATCGATTATCCACAGGGCTACGGACTAAAACAATGAAATAAAGAACAGCTGCAGGAAGCAATAATCTAAAGCCATTAATTGCAAAGAACATGTGCTCTTTTCTGAATAAATCATGCGGCGTGAAACCCACTCCTGCAAAAAATAATGCACCGATTAAAAAAAATCCAGAACCAATGATAGCGAACTTATAATTGAGAGGATCCTCTTTGAATAAATTCGGGATAAAGAGAAAAGCAATACCACCGAAACCAAACAAGATCATTGAAAAATTGAAAAACACTGCAGAAATCGTATTAATTTCACCAGAATGAGACCTGATGCCCCCTAAATCACTGAGAAAATTATGAGTAAATGAATAACCAATTTGTTCCGGGTTATGAATATTACCTCCGGGGTAAAAAAGAATGGCTAGCAGAACTCCTGAAACAAATAGGAGAGGAATATAGCGAATGACTTTTATTGCCAAAAGGTTAGTCAAATCAATGCCTTATTGATTTTTTTCTATTTGCTCTATCAAAGTTAAAGCCCATTCACCAATAATCGGAATGAATTCGATTTGTGATAAAAATAGAATCAATATGTATACCAACAGAGTGGCCCCAATAACAGAACCCAACCCAAATGATAAGCCGCGAACTAGGCTATAGAAAATAGTCTTAGAAAGAGAACTATTCATATGAAAGAGATAATGGTCTTTCAAATCAATAATGGCTTTTTCAAGTTGCTTTACTGAATCTAGGTCTTGATTTTCCATTTCGTGTTAAGCGTCTGTTATATCAAAAATTCTTATGGAAGGGCCTTCATCACATAGCGAACCAATCAACTCAACCGTTCCATCTTCGGTTCTAAATGCAAGGTATTTTTCATAGTGTTCTTTTGTTTCCCAGGTTTCAGTCATCACAAAGTTATTTCTATTCTCGACATTGAGAGTTAGATTTATTCCATGGCAACCATCATAAGCTCTAGTAACCTTATAGGCTTCGCTAGCTAATTCGATAAAACCTTCAACCTCACCTTCTTTTAAAACACCTTCTAATAAAACACTTACTGTCATTTTAACTTCCTCCTTTTTTGATATATTTTTAGTTATTTAACCGCATAAAATTTCATATCTAGCTGATCAGTACTCAAATTCATCTCGGTAATACAAAGATAGAAATTTCCATCGGTTACATCATCCAATGAATAAAAGTTTAAAATATTGCCGTTTCGCTCCCACACTCCTTGACGACTAGCAGCATTTCTTTCCCCTTGATCATTTATAGCTGTTGCTCTTCCTGAAAATGACCCTTGGGTTGGATGATTTGGGTTATCTAATTTTAGATTATAGGTTATCCAGACTTTTCCGTATTTGCCTGTACTACCAACCACATTGATGACTCCTCCATCATTCGTAAGAGTTACAGAGGTAATATTGCCTGTAAAAGAATTTGCATCCCCGTGAATATCTATGCCATAAGCACTAAACGAACCCACGGTTAGTAATAAAGATAAAATTATTTTTTTCATTGATTTCTCCTTTTCATTTGAAAATTTCTCAAAACCTTTATAACCAATCATAACATTTAGTTTTATAGTTTTTTTAAACTAAAGAAAAGGATTTAAGAATAAATTTTTAGACTGTTTATAGTAATATCAATCTCTATATTTTTTTTATAAAAGGGGAATATTTTGATGAGAATGATTTATAACGTTTTTTTTAGAGTTTGTCCTGTAACCGCATTCTCCATTATCTTTTTTGGGCTTCTGACTCCAACTTCGAGCATTTCAGAAGTTCCAATTCTTCAACCTGGTTCTCCTGGAGAGCCCACCAGAATAATTGATTCAGAAACGGCAATCGCAATTGCTAACACTTCATATACAGCAGCTGATGTGGATTTCATGCAAGGCATGATTATCCATCACTATCAAGCTTTTCTAATGTCTGAAATGGCCACATTAAGAACCAATAATCAAACCATTCTTGATCTGGCTGGACGTATAGATATCTCTCAACAAGATGAAATTAGTTTTATGGAAAACTGGTTGATAGATATGGGTCAAACAATTCCTGAGCCTTCAAAAAACAATAATATGCATCATCATAAAATGATGGGCATGGCGACCCCAGAACAAATGAAGCAATTAAGTGAATCAAATTCTACTGATTTTGATCGAATGTATTTAAATCTAATGATCAAACATCATGAAGGCGCTATTGATATGGTTGAAAGATTACACGATTACCCTGGTTCAGCTTATGACCCTCAATTATATGAGTTTGTCTCTGACCTTACGAATGACCAAGCTGTAGAAATAGAACGTATGAATGGAATATTGATTGATCTTTCTGATGATCCAAGAGCAAATTTAGCACCGGGATTATTTGATGCAGAAATAGCAATATCAAATATGGAATTGATTGCCTCATTAAAAAAACCAACTGGATTCTTTGATCCTGATAACCGACTCGAAAAAGGCTTAGGCAACGAGGATCACGATAAAACCGACGAAGAAGAAGAAAGTCCAATAGAATCATCGGCTTCAGATCAGCGACGACCCATGTTGAGCTTTGATAACACTGATATGGCCTTTAGCAAGGATCTTCTTATAGCTGGGAGCTATCACGGGTTTAATATTTATCGTCTTGAGCAAAATGGTGTGCCAAATCATATCACTTCTGTGGTTTGCCCTGGGGGTCAAGGTGACGTATCTGCGGTAGGCAACTTATTAATCCTATCCGTTCAAGACACTAGAGGTCGACTAGATTGCGGACTCCAGGGAGTCAGCCCGGAACCGAGTGAAGAGCGATTTAGGGGTTTAAGAATTTTTGATATTTCCAATCCCCTAATGCCAATTCAGGTCGGTGCCGTTCAAACCTGTCGAGGTTCTCATACTCATTCTGTTGTAGACGGACCTACGGCAGACGGAAAAATCATTGTCTATAACTCAGGAACATCGAGCGTTCGTGACCAAGAAGAAATGGACGACTGCTTTGAAGATATACCCGGAGATGATCGAACTGCTTTATTTAGAATTGATGTCATTGAGATCCCTATAAGCGACCCGTCTCAATCAAAAATTGTTAACAGTCCTACTGTTTTTGCTGACCCAGAGACAGGTGTTCTAGCGGGACTGTGGCGGGGCGGAGATCATGGGGATGAAACGCAGGAGACGGAAATTACTGATCAGTGCCATGATATCACTGTGTTTCCTTCCGCAAAGCTTGCTGCTGGAGCTTGTTCAGGCAATGGAATCCTCTTTGATATCTCAAACCCCATTGAACCAAAAAGAATTGACGTTGTGACGGATAAAGGATTTGCCTATTGGCACTCTGCAACTTTTAATAATGATGGAACAAAGATCCTGTTTACTGATGAATGGGGTGGAGGCGGAAGGCCTAGATGCCGTGCATGGGATCCGCTGGACTGGGGAGCAAATGCGATCTACGACATAGAAAATGGAAAGCTGGAGTTCCGCAGTCATTACAAGATGCCGGCACCACAGAAAGAAAGTGAAAATTGTGTTGCTCATAATGGATCTATTATCCCTGTTCCTGGAAGAGACATCTTTGTTCAAGCATGGTACCAAGGAGGCATTTCGGTCATTGATTTCACTGACTCATTCAACCCTATTGAAATTGCTTATTTTGATCGAGGGCCTTACTTAGAAGATGAGTTGATACCCGGCGGCTTTTGGTCTGTGTATTACTATGAGGGAGCAATTTACGGAACAGAAATACAAAGAGGGTTAGATGTTTTTAAATTAACGCCAAGTGATCACCTTAGTGCAAACGAAATAGATGCAGCTAATCAAGCTTTACCTGCAATTGGGTCAAAAAGATTGTTTAATCCACAACAACAAATACCCATGACTTGGCCTGCTAAGCCCGAGGTAGCTTTAGCTTATCTTGATCAACTCTTAAGAGATAAAATCATAGACAAAGAAACTGCTAAAAATCTCGCTGACAAACTAACTGAAGCTGTACTTGCAATGGAGACTGGAGGCAGCAGAAGACTTGCAAGACAGATCGATGGCTTT
>CAZVRH010000059.1:0-6294 GCA_964629335.1 uncultured Woeseia sp. | reverse complement strand
CTGGTAAGCCTATTTTTCTTGTTTCCAATCGTCAGGGGACTGGTTCTGATCCATTGGTAGTTGAGTCAACTCATGCAGGAATGCCGATACTTGATGGCGTCTATTCTTTTTTAGCAGGAGTACGATGTATGCATAACTTCAGAGATTTTCTGTCAACCAAAGATACAATTAATGAAGAGCTGCCCCAGTCAATATTAGAAAACTATAAACAAGATCTGAGAGAAAGAAGTTCCATCAGAGAAAATGAGGCATTGAAAATGTTTGCTGAGCTTGGGATCAATGCCAATGAAAGCCATATTGTTGAAAATAAAGATCAGGTGATAGATCAATCAAGATCAATGCAATTTCCATTAGTCTTAAAAACAGCAGTAGAAGGGGCCCTTCATAAGTCAGAGCTTGACGGCGTATTTCTGGCTATTAACTCAGAGGAGCAACTTCTAGAATCTTACGATAAACTCCAGGAGAAATTACCTGGCGATGCTTTATTGGCTCCGATGATAGAATCGGATGGAGTTGAAATGATCATTGGTATGACCACAGATGAGCAGCTTGGACCTATGGTAACCATAGGATTTGGCGGCTATTATGCCGAAGCTTTAAAGGATGCAGTGACTTTAATGCCGCCATTCTCAGAAGAGATGGCAAAAAAAGCAATAGAATCGTTAGAATTAAAGACTTTGCTTGATGGTTATCGAGGGTCAGAGGCGGTGGATATTGACACGTTTGCTAAATTGGCTTCAAGATTTTCGCTAATGGCGGTAGAGCTTAGTGAACATATCTGTGAAATTGATATAAACCCAGTTATATTGGGTAAGGATATTTGTATAGCAGTCGATGCATTGATATCGTTGCATCGAAGAAATAATTAACATTGAAGGAGAACAAAGGATGGATGCAAGAAGTGCAAGGGAATACTCAAAGGATGATTGGACAAAGCTGGCCAGTGAGGCCGAGAGTAAAGTTGAAGGTAGGTTATTTATTAATGGTGAATATGTTGACGCCGAAGAGGGTGGAAAGATCGAAGTTATTAACCCAGCAACCAACGAAGTTTTTGGTACCTGTGCTGCAGGTACAGAGAAGGATATTAATAAGGCTGTGGCAGCAGCTAAAGAGAGTTACAAAGCTAGAACATGGCTGAAGATGGCTCCAAGAAAACGCATGGGAATTATGATGAAGTTTGCAGATCTCATTAATAAGAATGCTGCAGAGTTAGCATTGATGGAGACCATGAATATGGGTAAACCTATAAGTGATTGCATCAATGTGGATGTTCCAGCTTCTGCAGTCAATCTTAAGTTTATGGCTGAATGCATAGATAAAATGTATGGGAAAGTTGCTAACACCCACGAGAAAGCATTAAATCTCTCGGTACGAGAGCCTTTCGGCGTGGTCGGATGTATTTCTCCTTGGAATTACCCATTACTCATGGGCGTATGGAAGATAGCACCCGCCTTGGCAGCTGGTAATTCTGTGGTTCTTAAGCCCGATGAGCATTCTCCACATTCTCTTATCAAGATAGCTGAATTGTTTGTTGAGGCAGGTGGACCTCCAGGTGTTCTCAACGTGGTGAGTGGTCATGGAGAAGAAGCGGGTAAGGCTTTAGCGTTGCACCCTGATGTTTTAAAAATCGGGTTCACTGGCTCAACTGAGGTTGGAAAGCTGCTTCTACAGTATGCAGGTCAGTCAAATATGAAAAAAGTTAGTTTAGAAACCGGTGGAAAATCACCCATGATTTTCTTTGCCGACTTGCCAAATATGGATCAAGCAGTTGACACAGCCTACGATTCTATTTATGCGAACATGGGCGAGGTCTGCAATGCGGGTTCTAGAATCTATGTTGAACGTGGTATTTATGCAGATTTTGTTGATCAATTTATCGCACAAGGTCAAGGCGCATACACCCCAGGTGATCCTCTAGATCCTAAGACTAATATGGGTCCATTGGTAACAGCACAAGCTCAGAAACGTGTACTTGGCTTTATTGAGTCTGGAAAATCTGAAGGGGCAACACTAAAATTTGGAGGCGGTGTACCGTCCGGTCTGGAATCTGGATGTTTCATAGAGCCGACCTTGTTTTCTGATGTAAATAACGACATGACTATCGGAAGGGAAGAGATTTTCGGTCCGGTGGCTTCAATTATACCGTTTGATACTGAAGAAGAAGTTATTAGTATGGCCAACGATACTATCTATGGCCTATGTGCTTCTGTGTGGACGAGTAATGTGAGTAGAGCCCATAACATGGCCAAAGCTATTGAGTCAGGGATGGTTTACGTGAACTGCTATGATGTCGGCGATATGACTTTTGAGTTTGGCGGATACAAGCAATCTGGCAACACCAAGGATTCATGTTTTGAGTCGGTATTGGGGTACACACAAAGCAAATCTATTTGGTATAACCTGGGATAAGTATTAATGAATGAGACCTTAATCTATGAGGTTGACGGACCTATTGCAGTGCTGACACTGAATAGACCCGATAAGTTGAATGCGATCAACACCGACATGCTTGATGGAATCAATCAAGCAATGGATGACGCTGAGGATAATTTGAATGTTCGTGCCATTGTACTGAAGGGAGCAGGGAAATCTTTTTCCGCCGGCTTTGATCTCAATGATGAAGTGTGGGATACAGAAGACGATGCTGACATGCGGGCAGCACTAGAGGATGATTTTAACACCATCATGCGTTTTTGGGATTCAACCAAACCTACCATTGCTATTGTTCAAGGGCATTGTGTGGGTGGTGCTATGGAGATGGCGCTTGCCTGCGATGTCACTATTGCTTCAGAAAATGCCTTATTTGGAGAACCAGAGGTGTCCATTGCCAGTGGTATTGTAGCGATGTTATTGCCTTGGTTAACAGGCCCTAAATTGGCAAAAGAATTATTGTTGACAGGAAGAATCAACATACCGTCGCAACGGATCTATGAGATGGGTCTGATCAATCAAGTTGTGAAAGAATCAGAGCTAGATAATGCCGGTTTCAAGATGGCCGAAACAATAGCATTGAACGATCGACTCTGTGTGGAGATTACCAAGCGCGCCATTAACAGAAATTTAGATATAGGCGGAATGCGTGAGGGATTATTGAATGCATTGGAAGCAGATATTTTATATGAAACCGCTGATAATGATGAAGCCAAGGAATTTTATAAGGTCTTTAAAGATAAAGGCTTGAAGGCGGCTAAAGAATGGCGAAAAGAAGCCATCAATAAAACTAACTCCTGAGATGTCCAGCCTTGATGAATTGAACCATTTTCTAGAAGCAAACCCTGATCTAGAAATTTTAGAGCTTCTCGTTCCAGACATGAACGGCATCATCCGAGGCAAACGTTTAGACGTTTCCGAAGCAGATACTTTATTTACTAAAGGGATCAATTTTCCAGCAGCCACGCATCTTCTTGATTCCAGCGGCAATGTCATCGACGGTATTGTTTTAGGCACCGATGACGGCGATCCTGATGCCACTGCAAAACCAGTTACGAACTCATTGGCTCCCATTCCATGGCTCGAGAAATCTGCAGCTCAAGTGATGATCACAATGTGCGACCACGATGGCCAGCCTTATGCCAATGAAAGTCGTAATGTTCTTCGAAATGTCATCGATCAATTTGAAGCTGAAGGTCTGCAGGCAACAGTTGCGGTAGAATTGGAGTTTTATTTAATTCAAAACCCGGACGCTTTGAGCATTAACCCCAGGCATGGACCGGTTCCTGGAACAATTCTCCAAGACGAAGGACCGCAAGTCTATTCCATGGAGGATTTAAGGGAGTTGGATCCCTTCTTTAACCAGTTAAAAGAGACTTGTAAGGCTCAAAATATTCCTATGGGCACGACCATTTCAGAATTCTCAAGAGGTCAGTTTGAAACCAACCTGCATCATGTAGGCAATCCCTTGCTTGCAGCTGATCACGCCATACTGTTAAGAAGAGCCGTGCGTGAAACAGCTAAATCGTTCGATTTGGGCGCTACTTTTATGGCAAAGCCTTTTATGGAAACGGCAGGTTCTGGAATGCATATTCATATCAGTCTAAAGAATGAACACGGTGATCTTATGTTTGAAGCAGACCCTAAACAAGATTCCGGTTTCAATCAGAATCTTGAACATGCTGTTGGAGGCTTGGCTCAAACGATGGAAGAGGGAATGGCAATATTCTGCCCAAATGCTAATTCATACCGACGCTTTCAACCTGGGTTTTTTGCTCCCATAACCCCCAACTGGGGTCCTAATCATCGAAATCTTTCAATTCGTATTCCACTGTCGGATTCTGGAAATGTGAGAATTGAACATCGTGCGGCTGGTGCCGATGCTAACCCCTACTTAGTGCTGGCCTGCGTGCTGGCAGGAATCCATCAAGGGTTAAAAAACCAAGTCAACCCTCCACAAATGATTGCCGAGGGAGAGGTTATTGATCCCAAGATCACACTGCCTGTTAAGTGGGACAAGTCTTTAGAGTCTTTTGAGAATGCTAAAGTTTTAAACGAATACCTTGGTAATGAATACAGTAATCTCTTTTTAAAATCTAGACGTTGTGAAATGGATCGTTTTACTGCTCAAATCAGTAACAAAGACTTTGAATGGTATTTGAGATCCATTTAATTCCTATGAGGCTATTATTAATATTAATCATTTTCACTGCAACGCAAGCACAAGGCTACGATAGAATTTCAGGTCTGTCCTTTGCCAGTAGGTCAGAAGTTATTGGACAAAATGGGATGGCAGCTACCAGTCATCCTCTGGCCACACAAACAGCAATAGACATACTTAAAAGTGGAGGAAATGCCATTGACGCAGCGATTGCAGCTAATGCTGTTTTAGGTTTGGTTGAACCTACAGGGTGCGGAGTTGGCGGAGATTTATTTGCCATCATATGGGACGCTAAGACCAACAAACTCTTCGGCTTAAATGCGTCAGGACCTGCTCCTATGAATTCTTCAATCGAATTCATGAAGAGCAAAGGATTGGATCATATTCCAAGATATGGCCCTCATCCTGTGTCCGTACCTGGTGCTGTGGCAGGCTGGTCTGCAATGCATAAGAAATTTGGTAAAAAAGACTTTGACACACTTTTTCAACAGGCGATTGATTATGCTGAAACAGGGTTTCCAGTTACAGAACTGATTGCCTTTTATCTTGAAGGCGCAGCTGAAAATTTTGAGCAATTCCCGAATTTTAAATCGGTTTGGATGCCCAATGGCACCATGCCAAAAAAAGGAGACATTTTCAAAAATGCTCTTTTAGCAAACACCTATAAATCAATTGCAAACTCTTATGGGGAATCTTTCTATAAAGGAGAAATAGCAGAGGCAATTGTAAAACTACTTCAGCAAGAAGGCGGGGCGATGCAAATGCAGGACTTAATCAATTTTACTCCTGAATGGGTGGATCCTGTATCCACCAATTACAGAGGTTATGATGTCTGGGAATTGCCTCCAAATGGTCAAGGCATAGCCGCATTGCAAATCTTGAATATTCTTGAAAACTTTAACATCAGCAGCATGGGATTAGATTCTGCAGAATACATTCATTTATTCACAGAAGCGAAAAAACTGGCCTATGAAGACCGAGCTAAATACTATGCTGATCCTAAATTTGCTGAAATTCCCCTCAAGCAATTGATTTCTAAAAAATACGCTCAAGAAAGATCGAAACTAATCAATATGAATCAAGCAGCTGATTCTTTTGAGCCAGGAGTTTTAGAACATGGAGATACCATCTATTTAACTGTTGCCGATAAAGAAGGAAATATGGTCTCACTGATTCAGAGCAATTACTGGGGGATGGGGTCTGGCATGGTTCCCGATAACCTTGGGTTTATGTTGCATGATCGAGGCATGATGTTCAGTCTAGATTCAAATCATAATAATTCATTAAAGGGCGGTAAAAGGCCTTTTCATACCATCATACCTGCTTTTGTGACTCAAAACGGAGAGCCTTTTATCAGTTTTGGTGTGATGGGAGGTGCGATGCAACCGCAAGGACATGCACAGATCATTATTAATCTCATTGATTTTGGAATGAATCTGCAAGAAGCTGGCGATGCTCCTAGAATAAGACATTACGAATCATCTCAGCCTACGGGTGAAATTATGACGGACGGTGGATATTTAAGTCTAGAGTCTGGCTTTTCACAAAAAACCAGAGATGATCTGGAGACTCTTGGGCACACTATATTAGAAGAAACAGGTGGATTTGGTGGCTATCAAGCGATTATGAAAAGAAATGAAGTGTATTTTGGAGCATCAGAGAGCAGAAAAGACGGTCAAGCTTCAGGTTTCTAAGGATTGGAT
>CAZVRH010000058.1:0-6702 GCA_964629335.1 uncultured Woeseia sp. | reverse complement strand
GTGAATGGGGTTATCGTTATTGGGAGGCACTTGACCAACTTAGAGAAAATAAAGTGAAGCATATTGTCATTGTATTTCCTCAAATCATGGAAAATTCTGTTTTGAACCTTGTTGAGGTTCCCAATCAGATAGCAAAGGAAATCGGTTATAAGAATTGGTTGTATTTTAATTCCCTTGATTTTGAAACCTACCCAGAATACGGACATCCCTTTGCAGATTATTGGGGGATTTGGGTATCCAAATATTGTGCCAGTGAGGTTAATGCGAATCAGACTGTGCCGTGTTGTTTTGAAATGGGCGGTTGTCAAGGTTCACAAGTATACCCACCACCTCGACAAGCACGGCTTGATCAAAGAAGAGATGATCTAGACCCTTCGTTGGCTTTTGATGTTTCGGAATACGGGCATCTTGGCTATCAATTTGATTTTGGTCCAATAGACCCCAATCAGTCAGTCCAAGGTCAATATAGGGGAACATGGGCGATGTGGCAGGTCACGGACGATCACCATGCAGTCGCTGAGTTTCTTGCACACAAGGTTATACAGCATATAGAATCAAGTCTGTCTAAATAAGAAAGGATAAGAAGTCACTATGTCAATGAAGTTGTTAAGAAGAGAGTTTTTATTGGGTCTCGGATTGGCTTCGGTTCTTGCCTCTCATAGAACTGAGAGTTTTGTCACAGGCACTGTACCGACTTCGGCACCTGATTTAACGTTACCGGTCAATAATTTGTTAAATCTCATGCGGATGCAATCAACTCTAGGTAATGAAGACCAGGTGCCTTGGCACTATAACGGCATATTGTATTTTCAAAAAGGATCTGAGCAACCTGTACCGATGGTTAAAATTGAGGGCATGGAAAGCTATAAGGTTATTCCCTTGGAGGACGGTTCGTATGAAATTCTTGGCAACATGCTCACTTTTTTTAGAGACATTGATAGCGGAGAAATGATTCGTGATTATAGGAATCCTTTTACAGGTAAGACAAACAAAGTATTGCCAAATATAAGGCGAGCTAGCTTGGGTAGGGGCCTCAATATCTCAACTATGGGCTCAAGACCAACTTCATTTATTGATCGAATGCCTGATAAGCCATTAATCCTAGACTGGACATTTGGGCCCAAAACGGTTTGGTTGCATAATCAAACCTCATACCCACCAGGGCTTACTCCACCGAGAATGCAACGAATGACTATGTTTGCCCCACTGAACGAATTTCTTGATCAAGATAATCTCTCATTGTCTACAATGTTTACAGCAACGGTGTTAATGCCTTGGTTGCCTTGGATGGACATGGACGGTATCGAGGGGCATACCCTTTGGCATGCATCAGGTGTTAAATTAGACTCAATGGATCAGCTTCCTGAGGAATACTCGAAAAGAATGATGGCAGAACACCCAGAGTTATCTCGATTTAACTTAGAAGAAGACACCGGTCCAGTCATTTATGAGTGATGATTGACACAGTTATGATCCGTTCGAAGAGTCTAAGTTTGCTTATCATTTCTACTCTATTGATCTCTTGTAGTGATCAACCAAGCTCTGTTAATGAAAAAGCTGAAGTTGCATTAGCTAAAAAAATTATTGATCAAAAAACGACAATGGCGGACGGTGATGTGGAGAGAGGCAGCAAGCTTTATTTGCAATGCCGGGCGTGCCATTCCTTGAAAGAAAATGAGCCCCACAAAATAGGACCCAATTTATTTAAATTAGTTGGTTCAAAAGCGGGCAGTAGAGATGGATATGTATACTCAGAGGCTTTATTAAATAGTGAAATTGTTTGGACCATAGAGAATCTTGATCTTTGGTTGGAGAAACCTTATGTCATAGCCCCTGGTAATAAGATGGTTTTTTCTGGCATGAGGAAACAAGAAGATAGGGATGACTTAATAGCATTTCTTTATGATCAAACCTCTGAGAAATAATTTTAGATTCTCCTTGTGTCTATGTAAAAAATAACTACAATCGCACCTATCAAAGAGGAAAAAAAATGAATTCAGACACTTTTCTAGGAATACTCGCAGATTCCCCGTTTTCTGGATTACAAGAACATATGTCACTTGGCAATCAAGCCACTGCAAAACTAGAGAAATTTTTAAACGCTGTTTCCCAATCAGACTGGAACACTGCTGCAGAATGTAGGGAAGAGATAGTTCATCTAGAGAATCAGGCGGATGACATAAAGAATACCATTAGAAATAATCTACCAAAATCACTCTTTATGAGTGTCTCTAGACAGGATTTACTGGACTTGGTGTTCACCATGGATGGCATACCCAATTCTGCAAAAGATATTTCAGGAGTG
The DNA here is from genome assembly GCA_964629335.1 of uncultured Woeseia sp. Taxonomy (GTDB): domain Bacteria; phylum Pseudomonadota; class Gammaproteobacteria; order Steroidobacterales; family UBA11654; genus CACPJA01. The sequence goes on along the minus strand of CAZVRH010000058.1, from coordinate 4,397 downwards.
ATGATTGGAAGAAGGATGGAGCTTCCTAAAGAGGTTGCTGAAAGTTTTATGAGCTGTTCTAAGGCTGCTATCAAAGCGGCTAATCAGGCATCTGATGCGATTAGAAAAGTAGATGATATGCAAAAAAGAGGCTTTGGGTCTCGCGATGCATCAGTGTTAAGTGAACTTGTCATTGAGTTAGAGCAAATTGAAAAAGAAAACGATGAATTAGAAATAGCCCTGCGTAATAAATTTTTTGAATACGAGAAACAATACGACCCTGTAGAGGTCATGTTTTTCTATGATGTCATCAATAAGATTGGTTCTCTTGCAGATATTTCCCAGACTGTAGGCCATCTTCTAGTGCGTTTAGTATCAAAATGAGTTAAGGAAAAGAATTATGGAAGTAATTGCTGAATATGGCTATATCTTACTGATTATTGGTTGTGTTTGCGGTTTCTTTATGGCCTGGGGCATTGGTGCAAATGATGTTGCGAATGCTATGGGAACTTCTGTAGGTGCTAGAGCATTAACTTTAGGGCAAGCTGTTTTAGTTGCCTGCGTGTTTGAATTTGCAGGAGCTTATCTTGCAGGTGGTGAGGTTACTTCAACAATTCGTAAGGGAATTATTGACGCAGGGGTTATTTCTGCTACTCCTGAACTGCTGGTTTACGGAATGATTGCTTCCTTATTGGCTGCTGGAATCTGGTTACTAATCGCTTCTTATTTTGGTTGGCCTGTTTCAACCACTCATTCTATCGTTGGGGCAATAGTTGGATTTGCTGCCGTGGGCATAGGAGTTGATGTTGTGCAATGGGGAAAGGTTGGCTCAATCGTAGCTAGTTGGGTGGTTTCACCAGTGATGGCAGGAACGATTTCTTTTCTGTTATTTACCAGCGTTAAGCGTTTAATTTTGCAAACCTCAGATCCTTTCATGAGCGCCAAAAGATACGTTCCTTTCTACATGTTTTTAGCTGGTTTTGTGGTTTCAATGGTGACTTTTCTAAAAGGTCTAAAGCATGTTGGTCTAAGTTTTACTTCCACTGAAAGCGTCGCATGGTCATTAGTGTTTGCCTTGGTCATTGCTTTACTTGGAACTTTGGCGCTACAGAAAATTGATAACACTGCCAAAGAAAAGAATGGGGCGATGTTTGATGGTGTGGAAAGAGTCTTCGCAGTGCTCATGGTATTTACAGCTTGTGCCATGGCGTTTGCTCATGGGTCGAATGATGTGGCAAATGCCATAGGCCCTCTAGCAGCAATTGTTTCTGTAGTGCAAAGTGGAGGGGATATCGCCGCTAAATCAATTCTACCGCCCTGGGTTTTATTGATTGGAGCCACAGGTATTGTTATTGGATTAGGTATGCTTGGATACAGAGTCATGATGACGGTAGGTAGAGCCATTACGGAATTAACTCCAAGCAGAGGGTTTGCGGCTGAACTGGCTGCTGCAGGTACAGTTGTTATTGCTTCGGGGACTGGTTTGCCAATCTCAACAACACACACTCTCGTTGGAGCAGTTTTAGGTGTTGGTTTAGCAAGAGGCATCGGTGCGATTAATTTAGGAGTGGTTGGAAAAATTATATTGTCTTGGATTGTCACTTTGCCTGTGGGTGCAGGATTATCAATTCTGTTTTTCTTTGCATTAAAAGGAGCCTTTGGTTAATTGAGAATGAAAATGATAAATTTTTTATCATTCTTGTTTCTAGGACTTTTAATTATTACCCCTCAATCTCTACAGGCAACAGAGCTAGAGACCTCATTTGATTTTAGAGTTCGTTATGAATACACGGATGATGAGAGCAAGTCAGAAAAACGTCGAAGAAATAGAGTCCGCACACGATTAAGTGCTCAATATTCACCTAATGAGCGATTAAGGATTAAGGTCAGGTTAGCGACCGCTGAAGCAAACACCACAGGAGCTAATCAGACCCTTGGTCATGACTTTAGTTTAAGCGATGCAGGCATGGATCAGTTATTTATGGATTATGCACTAACAGATAGTTCATCTCTTTTTCTAGGGAAAATGACTAATCCATTCTTTAAACCCAATAAAAGCCAGCTAGTCTTTGATGGAGATTATAATCCTGAAGGAGTTGCTATGAGTTTTAATAAAGATAACTATTTTGTCAACATTGGCTTGATTAGGTTTGATGAAGGTTCATCAAGAGCAGTGAATATGAGCGGTTTCCAAATAGGAAAAAGCAATAAAATCTCAAGCCAAACAACTTATAAGATTGTATTGGCTCAATACAATTTCGATAATATCAAAGGCAGACCTGCAACCGATATTACATGGAATGGTCAAATATTTGGTAATCCTGCTGATACAAATGACAACTACCTAAATAATTATAATGTCACCAATCTGTCCGCTGAGATTAAGACAAAATTAGGCGTTGATTCGATTCCAACCATATTCTTTATTGATGTTGCAAGAAATTCTAAGGCAGATGAAGATGATTCAGCTTTTCAAATCGGAGCCAAGCTAACATTAAGTGATCTTTGGAGGGTAACATATCTATATAAAGACGCTGAAAAAAATGCTGTCTTTGGCGCTCTTGTTGATTCAGATTTTGGGGGAGGGGGCGTTGGTCATAAAGGTCATCAGCTTAATGTGGGCTATAACCTTTCAAAAAAACTCAGCATCGAATTAACTTGGTTTGACAACAAGAAGAAGATGGAAATTGATTACAGAAAAGCTTTTATTGATCTCAAATATAAGTTCTAAAGCTTAAATAGTTAGGAAGAAACTGCTTATTATAAACACTTATAATCAGTTAATTTATCGAGACCTAGTGCTTCTTTCAAAATAAAAAATATATCTGTGTTGTCCATTACTCCGGCTATATTTTCTGCCCCTGGACCAAAAGCAAACGCAGGAATCATGGTTCCCGTATGAGTCCCTAATCCAATCGCGGTGTTCCATGAAATTTTCATCTTATCGCTAGGTTCGGGGTCTCTTGCCCAAGTATCTGTTTCTATAAGAAGACCTCCTGTTTCATGGTCTGAGAGAACTATTACTAGGGTGTTTTGATCTGATTTAGCATATTGTAGAGCTCTGTCCACAACTTGATTGAATTCATCCATCTCTTTAAATTGATTATTAAAATTGTTTTCATGACCTTCCCAATCTATTTGAGAACCCTCTGCCATGATGAAAAAACCTGAACAATTATTTAAAAGCATCTTTGAAGACTGCTCTAAGGTGAAATTAAACATTTCTAAAAGATTTGGTTCAAATTCTTCCCTGATCAACCCTTCTTTTGCAAACAAGCCAAATATTCTTTTTGACCTGTCTAATTGAAAATTAATTAAATCGTTTTTTGACTCTAAGTATGTTTCTTGTTCTTTTATAAGGCTAAGAATATCCAAACTGTCTTCTCTTTGACCGCCTAGAACTTTAGGGATAAAAAAATCTCTGCCTCCTCCTAGTGAAATAAAATTATTAGATCGATATAGATCTTCAGCTATCTGATCTGTGTTGTCTCTTGATTCATTATGAACTACAAATGCTGCTGGTGTTGCATGGGTAATTTCTGATGTTGCAATTAAGCTGGTTATATATCCCTTCTCGTGCAACATTTCAGTTATATTTCTTACTATCTTCTTATCTTTATCAACCCCTAAATACCCATTAACAGTTTTAATACCAGAGCTATATGCAGTAGCTGAAGAAGCAGAATCAGTGATTAATGTATTAACTGCATGCGTTTTAACCAAGCCGGTATAGGGAAATTTATCAAAGGCTGAAATATAATTCGGACCCCCTTTTGCAATTCTATAGGCCGTTACTTGATTAATTCCCATTCCGTCACCAATTAAAAGAATTATATTTTTTGCTTTTCTGTCTATTTGTTTTAATTCTTTTTTAGCAACAGTTTGGTCAAAATTAATTTCAATTTCTTGGGTATCTTTTTTGGGGACTAGAATTATTAATGGTGCAATTTGCATCAATGTAACAATAGTCAGCGAGGAGGTAATCAGAATGATTAACAGATATTTTAAAAATGACTTCATTTAGGGTCTAGGGCATCTAATTTTTTTCTCAGAATTGTGTCAGCAGGCTGCCCATAGTCAAAATCTATGATTGCTCCTTCCCATGCTCCATACATTGGGTTCGAGAGCATGTACCATGATGTGCCCCAATATTTTGAGTATTTCTTGATGGCTTCAACTCTGTCTTGGGGAGAGAGCAGATTGTCATTGTTGTCTACAAAGTCGCCAAAATTATCTCCAAACATCATGACTATACGATAATCTTTTGCAATCAATTCTCTTCTTGATGTTTTATCAGATCCCCAACCGTTTTCCCCTCGAGATAGAATATGCTCTTCTGAAGAACTGTTGAAACCAAGGGCTTTATAATTATTGATTGTTGCTTTTTCTATCTCAAGATCTCGGTTGGTCACAAAAAA
>CAZVRH010000057.1:0-6719 GCA_964629335.1 uncultured Woeseia sp. | reverse complement strand
GTCTTGGATACGACCACTATTTTGCTCAAGGCGGTGATTGGGGAGCAATGGTGACAACCCACATAGGCATACAGGACAAAGAACACTGCGATGCAATCCATCTAAATATGCCGGTGGTAACCCCTGACCCGAAGACAATGTCAGAGCTGACAACTTCGGAACAAGCGTCTCTGATGTCAATGAAGTTTTATCAGGACTGGGATTCTGGTTACTCTAAACAACAAAGTACAAGACCGCAAACATTAGGATACGGCTTGGTGGATTCTCCAAGCGGTCAAGCCGCATGGATTATTGAAAAGTTTTATCAATGGACAGATTGCAATGGCCATCCTGAAAATGCAATCAGTCGTGATGAATTATTAGACAATGTTATGATTTACTGGCTCACCAGGTCGGCAGCTTCATCAGCACGCTTATACTGGGAAAGTTTTAAGAACCCTTCACAGGATGAGGTTGAAGTCCCGACTGGATGCAGTATTTTTCCTAAAGAGATCGTTCGTCCTTCGGAGCGTTGGATTCGAAAACGATTCACAAACCTTTGTTACTATAATGAATTAGAAATAGGAGGGCATTTTGCCGCCTTTGAACAGCCCGAACTCTACTTGCAAGAAATCCGGACTTACTTTAGATCACTGCGTTAGAAGCTAGGATTACGGATTAATTATTTATTTTCTTCAGCAGCTTTTTTAATGGATTCTGCAGTTTGTCCAAACATCATTTTTAGACTTTCTTTCGACTGATTGGCTTTGGGATTTCTGAGCTCTTTTCCAAGATCAATGCCCTTTCTTACAGCGGGCCTATTTTTTATTGCATCGAACCAACGTCGCAGGTTGTCAAAAGCATCAAGATTTACATCAAATCGTTTATACATAAGTACCCAAGGGAACGATGCCATGTCGGCAATTGAATAATCTCCTGCAAGATATTCACGATTCTTGAGAACCGTGTCCATGACCCCCAGTAAGCGATCGTATTCATTTTGATAACGAGTTGTTGAATAAGCATGATCGCCAGGAAAATTGGGTGCGTAGTTGACGAAGTGACTGAGTTGACCAGCCATTGGTCCAAGACCGCCTACCTGCCAAAATAACCACTCTAGAACCTGAAATTTTTCTTGTGGTGTTTGTGGGAAAAATTTGCCTGTTTTTTCAGCCAGATAGACGAGTATGGCGCCTGATTCAAAAACACTAACTTGTTTATCTTCAATGCCATTATGATCAACGATCGCAGGCATACGATTGTTAGGACTAATGGCAAGAAACTCTGGCTTAAACTGATCACCTTTAGCTAAGTTAACTGGAATGACTTTGTAGGGAATTGCAATCTCTTCTAGCATGATTGAGATTTTCCAACCGTTTGGTGTGGGCGCATAATAAAAATCAATCATAATGCAACTCAACTAATCTGTAGCATCTTTGCATATAGTCTTTTGGCTTCTTCGAAGTGTAGGCAAAAATATTTTTATGTTTCATAGGATTCTATTTATACGATAGTTTAATATTGAATAACAGATAAAGATGAAGCAAAAAAGAAAACAACGATTCTTCCATAGCTCAATCCCTGAGAATAAAGATCTAGTTAAAATAAAAGGAGAAAGTGCCCATTACATCACAAGAGTGCTTAGGCTAAAAAGTGGTCAAGACCTAATACTCTTTAATGGTTCAGGCTCAGAATGGGATGCCCAAATTATGAAAGCAACAAAACGTCAGGTTGATGTGAAGTTGTTATCAAAACATTCAATAAATTTAGAATCTCCATTAGATATCACTTTATTGCAGTCAATCTCCAGAAGTCAGCGAATGGATTTTGTTATGCAAAAAGCAACGGAGCTAGGAGTCAAAAATATTATTCCAATGACAAGTCAAAATACTGTTGTCCGGTTAAATGAATCTAATGTTGAGAATAAAATGAAACATTGGAAGAAAATAATAATCAGCGCAGCCGAACAATCAGGACGAGTTAAATTACCTGTGGTTAGTAATCCTAAAATTTTTAGCCAGGAATTACTAAATGAATTTAAAAATCCTCAATCATATTTTCTTGATACCACAGGAGAAGACAGTTTTAGTTCAAAAAAAATATCAAGAACAACTCTTGTGGTCGGTCCTGAAGGTGGTTTTACAAACAGTGAAAAAACAACCGCCATTGAATGCGGTTATAAAATAGTTAAAACCGGCCCAAGATTACTAAGATCTGAAACAGCACCAATTATGGCCATCAGTATTCTTCAATACCTCTATGGAGATCTGTCTAATTAGCTTAAAATAAAGAATAAACAGATCAAGAGACACAAGATGAAGTTAGCTGTAGTTATGGACCCGATCGAAAAGATTACTCCTGAAAAAGATGGAACGCTTGATCTATTGCTGACTGCTCAAGATAGAAACTATGACCTTACCTATTTAGAGCAACAAGATCTAAAAATTATTGACGGCCGTCCTTTAGCTAAAGGTAAGCCACTTAGAGTTAGCGATAACAATAACAATTGGTTCCAATTCTCAAATGAAAAGCAATATTCATTATCTGATTTTGATGTGATTCTTATGCGAAAAGATCCTCCATTTAATATGGAATATATCTACTGCACCTATGTGTTGGATCTAGCTCAGAACTCAGGAACCATGGTGATTAATCAACCATCAGCGTTAAGAAATTATAATGAAAAAGTCTCCATCACCCAATTTCCATCCATGACACCCAAAACATTGGTGACCTCTTCATTAGAAGAAATTGGACAATTTTTAGATCATGAAGAAAAAATTGTTGTTAAACCTCTAGATGGCATGGGCGGGAAATCAGTGTTTGTTGTTGATAAGAATGACCTAAATGCACACTCAATTTTTGAAACCATCACCAATCTTGGCACCACCACGATCATGGCCCAAGTCTATGTGCCAGAGATTAAACAAGGTGATAAACGGATTCATATTGTGTTTGGCCAGCATTGCAATACGGCTTTAGCAAGAATACCAAAAGATCACGATAACCGAGGAAATCTTGTAATGGGAGCCGCTGCAAAAACTCAAGAACTAACCTCACGGGATAAGGAAATCTGTGAGACTGTTGGACCAACTCTTCTGGAACGTGGAATCTACTTCGCTGGAATAGATGTGATTGGTGATTATCTAACAGAAATCAATATTACAAGTCCAACGGGAATGAGAGAAATTAAACGATATGGCGGTGAAGATGTCTCGGGTTTCTTCTTTGATAATCTGGAATTAAATAACTCATGAATTGGGACACTCTTTCAGAGAATTTAATTGGGCAATTCTTAATTGCTACCCCAAACCTGAATGATCCTAATTTTTCTAAAACGGTCACTCTGATTTGTGAGCATAATGAATCCGGGTCATTAGGGCTCATTATAAACCGACCTATAGAAAATAATCTCAATGACTTATTTGAAGAATTAAATATTTCATCTAGCAAGATACTGAATACGACGCCAATACTTCAAGGAGGTCCAGTAGGAACAGAACGTGGTTTTGTTATCCATAATAAAGGTGCATGGAAACATACTTCTCAAATTAATGATTGGATCAATATCACCACCTCTAAAGATATTCTGGAGTCAATCTCCAATGGAATGGGTCCTGATAATTGCTTGCTGGTACTCGGATATTCCGGTTGGGGACCGGGACAACTAGAATCTGAAATTAGAACCAACTCATGGTTATCCGTGCCTTTTAGTGATGAAATTTTATTCAATACTCCTTTTCAGCATCGATGGGAAAAATCGATCAGCACACTGGGAATTAATGCCGAAAATCTTTCTCAAGACATAGGTCATGCTTAGTATTTTTGATAAGCATTTAGAATGAGCCATAAGATCTATATTGCCTTTGATTACGGTTTAAAAAAAACAGGGGTAGCTATAGGTCAATCAATCACAAAAACAGCATCGCCGTTAACCTCTCTACCGATGACTCACGGAGAACCAGATTGGTCAGAAATAGACAAAATATTTAAAAACTTCAAACCAAATTGTGCTGTCTTTGGAATACCAGAAAAACAAATGAATAAAGATAATAACTTAATAGATCAAATCAAGGTGTTCTCACTCAAGATAAAAAATAGATACAGCATTTCTATTGAATTTATAAACGAACATCTCACCTCTAAAACTGCAAAAGATCAATTGAAACAGCAAAGACAAGAAGGTATCCTTCAGCGACAATTAAAGAAAGGACAGATTGATAGCATGGCTGCAAGCATCATTCTTCAGGAATGGATGAATTACGAGGAGATAAATTGAAACATCTCCTGTACTTAAAAGATTTAGATCAAGAGACGGTAAGTCAAATTCTAGATACAGCGGAACACTTTTTGGAACACGATAATCAACCCCTTGGTTCAGAAAACCTTCTTGAACATAAAACTTTAGCAAATTTATTCTTTGAACCTAGCACCAGAACTCGAAGCTCATTCCAAATAGCGGCTAGAAAACTCGGTGCGGATGTTATTAATATTGATGAAGAGCATTCGTCAAGGGCTAAAGGGGAAACCCTTACTGATACAATCAAGTCGCTTGAAGCAATGGGTGTCAATCACTTTGTGATTCGCAATAAGCATGCAGGAATATTTAAAGACCTCTTAAAGTTTATTGATAACAAATCGCGATTAATTAACGCAGGAGAATCAAATATATCCCATCCAACACAAGGATTATTAGATCTTCTCACCATAAGACGACATAAGGAAGACTTTAAGAATTTAAAAACAGTCATACTTGGGGATCTATCACACTCTAGAGTGGCTCGTTCATTGACCGAAGGTTTAAGGATCATGAACACGGGAGAAATTACTATAGTTTCACCGTTAGACTATAAACCGAACATGGAATTATTTCAGGGTGCTAAATACACTGATAATATTGAGACAGCTCTGGTTGGTGCTGATGTAGTGGTTACTCTTAGAGTGCAAAAAGAGCGAATGGATGATGAAACACAATTCCTTGATCAATCAAAATATTTTAAAGACTTTGGACTAACTTCTGATCGACTTAAGCTCTGCAAACCAGATGTAATTGTAATGCATCCTGGGCCAATGAACAGAGGGGTTGAAATTGAAAACTCTGTTGCAGATGGGCCACAATCTGTCATCACTGAACAAGTCACTAACGGCATAGCTACTCGAATGGCCGTTTTAACCATTTTAGAAAGAAACACGGGCTAGTGGTGGACATACATAAAGCAAGTATCTTTGAAGAGACATCAGAGGTAATAAAGCAAGAGACATTTGCAGAGAATCAATTCGTCCTTACGTTAAAAGCTCCTAAGGCCGCTAAAGTAGCTAAACCCGGTGAATTTGCTTTTATTGATTGCGGTGATCAATCTCTCTTAAGAAGGCCTTTGTCCTATTTAAGAGTCAACTCCAAGACGGAAACAGTTGAATTTATGTATAAGATTGTTGGATCAGGCTTAGAGGCACTCAGCAAAATGCAGACTGGAGATTCTGTGCAAATGATGGGACCCATTGGTAATGGCTTTATCCATAATTCATCAAAAACAACACCGGTCTTTATTGGTGGCGGCGTAGGCATCCCTCCAGTTCTATTTCTTGCAGAATATCTTAAAGAAAATAATCAGGAAGTTACTCCGTATGTGTTTTTTGGTTCTGAGATACCTTTTCCGTTTGAAACAATGTTCTCCAACTTACATATTGAAGGGATAGAAAAATCAAACAACGCCACGATAAAAGACATGGAAGAGAAAAAGATACCTTGTCGTTTAGCAAGTCTGGTTAACTTTGAGGGTTGTTATCACGGTTATGTTACAGAACTTGCGGATCTTTGGTTATCTCAATTAGACGGTTTGGAAAAAGACAACATTGTGATCTATGCCTGTGGTCCTGAAGTAATGCTTGAAGCTGCAGCAAAACTGGCCAGAAAACATCAATTAGACTGCCAATTATCACTTGAGGAGTTTATGGCCTGTGCTATTGGTGGATGCGCGGGTTGCACGGTTAAGGTTATTACAGATGAAACCATAGCCATGAAACGGGTCTGTGTGGATGGACCTGTCTTTGATGCTAAAAGTATCTATCCCCAATGAGTAATATTGAAGAAAACTATCAAAATATTTTAAACGTTATCGAAGCTTCGAAAAGGGAAGATAAAAACAAAGAAGGTTCGCCGAAAATTATTGCTGTAAGTAAAACGCGAACACTCTCAGAAATTCAAAATGCCTATAATTGCGGTATAAGAAATTTTGGAGAAAATTACCTTCAAGAAGCCGTTACAAAAATCCATTCCTTTCCACACAGTGTAAACTGGCATTTCATTGGTTCAATCCAATCCAATAAAACTAAGCAAATAGCTCGATATTTTCAATGGGTCCATACAATAACTCGTTTAAAAATTGCAACACAAATTAATCAATATAGAGCCGAGCCCATCAATGTTTGTATACAAATTAAACTTCAAAACGATGATAATCGTGAGAGTGTCTTCATTGATGATCTTCCTATGCTTGCACATCAAATTAAAGAACTTGAAAATATCAAACTCAGAGGTTTGATGGGAATGACCAGTGGCGATCTAGCATTGTCAGACCGACCAAAATACTTTAATAAATTAACAAAAGCATTCGACAATCTAAATAAACAAGGTTTGAATTTAGATACCATTTCCATGGGAATGTCTGAAGATTATGATTTAGCCATTCAAAATCGTTCAAATATGATTAGAATAGGTACCGCATTATTTGGTGAGCGAT
>CAZVRH010000056.1:0-7129 GCA_964629335.1 uncultured Woeseia sp. | reverse complement strand
TGAATCCAGATGTTACTGCGCATTTTAATACATTGAAATTAGAGGATATTGGAGTTAATAGAGTTTCTGTTTCTTGCTGCAAAGGTACTGCGCCACCACCAACTCATAAAGTTTGTATTAACTTATCGGGTGGTTTTAGGAACGGAATGGAATTAATTCTCACCGGTTTAGATATAGAAGAAAAAGCTGAGATCTTTACTGAAGCTTTATTTGAGCTCTTAGGAGGTAAGGAGCAGTTCGATGATGTTGATATTCAATTACATAGACAGGATAAAGTGAATCCGAGCACACATGAAGAAGCCATGGCTCTGTTAAGGATAACGGTAAAATCTAAAGACTCAAAAATTGTGGGACGTATATTTACAGCCAAGATTGTTGAACTTGCATTGGCCAACTACCCTGGATGGTTTTCAAAGGATGTCATCGGTTCAGGGACCCCTTTTATTATTTACTGGCCGACTACCATTGATTCTAAATTTGTCAAAGAGGTGGTTCATATTAATGGGGAAACAATCGACATTCTGCCATCCAATCAAATGGAGCTAGCTGCATCAACACTTAATCTGGATTCAATTGAGATACCAACTTATGAGAGTAAGCAAAATCGAGAAATATTTTTCGGTAGATTAATTGGTACTCGATCAGGGGACAAAGGGGGTTGTGCTAATTTGGGCGTTTGGGTCAAATCAGACGATGCTTATTCTTTCTTATATCATTACCTTACTGTTCAGGAACTTAAAAATTTACTACCAGACTTGCAACAATACAAAATCACACGATATGATTTTCCTAATATCAGAGCAGTTAATTTCTATATTCATGGAATCCTAGGAGACGGCGCTTCCTCGAATACGAAAGTCGATGCTTTGGCTAAATCATTGGGTGAATACCTTAGAGCAAAAAAAGTCAATGTTCCTGAGCAACTTATAAAGGACTAAACGATGTCAACAATAGAATTAAAAACCCCTGAAGATTATAAACTTGATGCCACAGAAATTAGTCTGAGCAAACACATTTTAACCGTTACTCTCAATCGATCTGACAAAAAAAACGCCATCAACGAGGCCATGGCCAATGAAATTATTTACTCGCTAATGTTCGCTGCTGAGAACGATATTGTCCGAGTCGTTGTTATCCAAGCAAAGGGAGATACCTTCTGTGCTGGAGGTGACTTAAAAGGGATGTCTGGAAACACTGTTGACAATGAGTCAACTGTTCCCAAATTAGGAGACGTTGAAGACATTAGTTTATTGATCCGAAATTTAAATAAACCGGTGATTTGCAAAATTCAAGGTAACGTATTTGCTGGTGCTTTGATGATGATCACCAACTCCACTCATGCAATTGCAGCAGATCACGCTATATTTGCTGCACCTGAAATCAAAAGAGGTATCTGGCCGTTTATGGTAATGGGTGGTTTGTTTCGAGTTATGCCGAAACGACAGGGACTTGATTTTATTATGCGAGGAGAGTCAATAAATGCAGCTACAGCTGAACAGTATGGTCTTATTAATAAAGTCGTACCATCCAACGAACTGGACAAGGTAACCAATAATCTTGCTAAAGAATTTACTCAACTTCCTCCCAATACAATGAAGATGGGACTGAAAGCTTATAATAAGCAAGACCGTATGGCGTTTGATGAAGCTCTTCCTTTTCTTAGAGAGCAACTCAAAGAATGTTTACAATCCAAAGATGCTAAAGAAGGTATTGCAGCATTTTTAGAAAAACGTGACCCTGAATGGGTCGGAGATGACAATGAATCTTGATTTTGGCAGTCAATACGATAATTTCAGAAATGAAGTAAAAAGTTTTTGTGATAATTACAGAGGTGTGACAGTTAAAAGAAGTGTATTGGGCAGTCTTCTTTACACTCAAGAAGAAAGCACAACTGCAGCTAAAGAAGATGATCTTGTATTGACGGCACAAGAGTGGCAAAAAATTCTTATTGAGAACGGTTATTTTGCACGAAATATTCCCAAAGAATACGGAGGTTTTGGTGCCAGGCTAGACATAGTTGAAAACGTTATTATTAACCAAGAATTTTCTAAAGCTAAGATTCCTCTCGGTACCGGTGGACAGGGTATTGATTTTTTGGTTCCAACACTTCTTGAAATGGGAACAGAGGAACAAAAAAAGCGATACATTAGACCGGCCCTCTATTTAGAAGAAATTTGGTGTCAAGGTTATTCTGAGCCAAACGCAGGGAGTGACCTTGCGAGTCTGCAAACTAAAGGTGTTCTTGAGGGTGATGAATGGGTTATCAACGGTCAAAAAATTTGGACCAGCACGGCCAAGTACGCACAAATGATGTTTTGTTTAGTACGAACAGAACCCGAAGCACCTAAACACCAAGGAATTAGTTATCTTTTAATTCCGATGGATAGCCCAGGAATCGAGGTCAGACCGTTGGTTGATATGACATTGAACGCCGGCTTTAATGAGGTTTTTCTTACCGATGTTCGTATTCCAGCAACTAATATTGTTGGCAACAGAGGGCAGGGTTGGCTGGTAGCAAACAAAACACTTGTTCATGAAAGAGGATCATTAGCTGATCCTGAGAAGATGATGTCAAGATTCAACGAACTTGTCGAGTTGATGAAAGAAGAAACCATTGATGGTCAACGTGTGATTGATAAACCCGTGTTCAGAGATCAACTAATGAAAGTACAAGGTAAAGTTCTAGCACTCAGAGCTCATGGTTTAAGACTCTTGTCCGCAAGATTAAACAGGGGACAAAATGTTTCTTTAGGCACGATGATAGTTAAACTTTATGGAACTGAAATGAGATACGAAATGGAATCCTTAGCCATTGATGTCATGGGTGAGTTGGGAACTCTATATGAAGATAGCCCACATCTTAGAAACGGTGGAAAGTGGCAATACGCATACATGTATTATCTGGGTTTAATTATCGGTGGTGGTACCAGCCAAATTCAAAAGAACATTATCTCTGAACGAGGACTAGGGCTACCTAAAGAACCAAAGGTTAAGGAGTACTAATATGTATTTTGGATTATCCGAAGAACAACAATCCATTCAGGAGAGCATCGGTAAATTTCTTGAAGATGAAGCAACGGTTGAAAATATTAAGCTCTTTAATAAAGGTAATCTTCCAGATTTACCCGACACAATTCACGAAGGACTTCTGGAACTCGGTGTTCACGGCTTAATTATCCCAGAAGAATATGGCGGTCTTGGCCTAGATCTCTTATTTGCAACTGCCGTTTCGCAAGCTCTCGGTACAGGTATAGCTGTCAGTCCATACATAGGGTCTTATGTGTTGGCTCCTTTTGCAATCACAAACCTTGGCTCTGATCAACAAAAAGAAAAATACCTCCGGGGCATCACTGATTCAAAAATTAGATTTGGTGTTGGATTAACAGAATTTATAGCGGCTCGTGAGAAAGCACAAATTACACTAAAAAATAATGAGATCAATGGCAGAGCGCTTTTTGTAATTGATGCATCTCAAGCCACACATTTTCTGATCAGTGACTCATTAGGTATTCTTTCAATTATCAATGCTAATGATCCAGGACTAGAGATTATTACCCTAACCACAGTTGATAAAACTTCCAGTGTTGTCGAGTTAAGAATGAATAAAGTCAAAGCAGAATTATTAGATTCTCCAAACAACGATTCTGCGAACACTCAAAAATTGGTTGATCTAGGGCGGTTACTGATTGCTGCTGATTCATTAGGGGCGGCACAAGTGATGATTAATAAGGCCGTTGAGTACGCTAATGAACGCAAACAATTTGGAAGACTCATCGGAAGCTTTCAAGCAGTCAAACATATGTGTGCTCAAATGACAGCTGATATTGAACCATGTTATGCATTAATCTGGTATTCAGCTCATTGTATGGAGCATCTTCCAGAAGAATCGAATATTATGGCATCCCATTCAAAAGCACATGTTTCTGAGGTCGCTTCTGTTATTGCTAAAACCTCAACAGAGGTTCATGGCGGCATGGGTTTCACCGATGAATTAGGTCTCCATTACTGGTTCAAACGAATTGGTTTGAATCGTCAACTCCTTGGTGGAGTTAATACTGTAAGAGAAGAAGCAGCAGATGCTCAAGGCTTCTAGTTGCAGTTAATTTCCAATCGTATTTAGAAAATCTTCATTATTTAAAAATACACAGTCAGCGAACCATCTATTTTTTATCTTTGATTTCCCATTGGTTGATGATGAAATGATAGTTCCACTTTGTCTCATTGTGTATTTATCTAAGACGAAGACATTCAATTCGTTGGTCATTTGATTCCAAGCGACAGTTTTATCATCCAGTTTAGTAACGTTGTATTGTTCAAATTCTTTTAGAGTTTTATTCCAGTAAGCTACAACCCCATCACTCGAGTCAATTCGCCAATAATTATCAACAGTTATTTCATTTTCCACATGAACACAACTGAGATTTTGAGTGTGATTGTTGGCAAAACTCTGAAGCGGCAAACAAATAAGGCTGAGGATAAAAAATGATCTATATCTGTACATGGGCTTATTTTATAAGAATTTCTATGATTTTTCTTAAAACAAAAGCCCTAATTATTAAAATAGAGTATTTACTTCAAAACCTTTTATATAAAGGGTTTTATCTAAAAAACAACACTTGTATAAGGGAAAAAAGACCAGTTAATCTTTGCTATCTTTGAAAATATAGGCAAAATTATAACTGATTTATATAAATTACTCGTTTTTCGAAAAACTTTGGGGGGATTTACCTTATGAAGCGATTAATCAGCTCTGCTATCGCAATAACAGCTTCTGTTATGTTTGCGATAACAAATATTCACGCTGCTGAACTGGAAGAAATCATCGTTACAGCTACAAAGAAAGAAGAGAGTCTTCAAGACGTCTCTGTCTCTGTTACTGTAATCAGTGGTGATCAAATCCAAAATGCAGGATTACATGATCTTAAAGATATTGGCCAATATGTTCCAAACTTTAATGTCTCTGAGAATGCTATTTCAACCATAGCATCTATGAGAGGTGTTGGAGTAGGAGCTAACCAATCTTTTGAACAATCAGTTGGTTTGTTCGTTGATGGCGTTCACTTAGCTAAAGGACGTCAGTTCAGAACCGGACTGTTTGATGTCGAAAGGGTGGAAGTTCTACGTGGCCCTCAAGGCACACTGTTTGGAAAGAATACTTTGACCGGTGCCATTAACGTCATCTCAGCTAAACCTGATATTGGTGGTGAGTTTGGTGGGCAAATTTCACTTGCTGCTGAAGATGAGAACAGCGCTAGTATCGTTGAAGGGCATCTTAGTATACCTGCCGGCGACTCATTTGCTGTTCGCTTGTCTTTTAAAGACAGAGAAGATGACGGGTATATTGATAACCTATATTTAGGAACCACAGGACCAACAGCCGATGAAAAACTTCTTAGATTCAGTGCATCTTGGCAACCCAATGATGATTTGAGAATCGATCTCAAGCACACTGACGGAGAACACATTAGAATCGGCAGTACTGTTGTTCAGAAAACTTTTGATATGGCAATGCCACCAACACCAACTGCTGGACTAGCTTTTCTGGTGGCGAATAATTTCTTCCCGGACTTTGTTGGGAATGTCGGAAATTTTGTCGGTGGTGAGGATCTGAACCAAGGTGCGGCTAAAGGCGCCGCCGGTCTGGTTCTAGGTCTTAACCCAGTAGGCACAAACACCAACACTGCTGATACCGCTGTTAATATTAGTTACGACATGGCTAACGGTATGAACCTTAAAGCGACAATTGGTAATGCGCAGTACGATTATATCGACGGTATTGATGCAGACTTTGGCCCCTTCGTGCTGGTCTCAAGAGACGATTGGTCTGAGTACGAGCAAGACAGTGTTGAATTTCGACTTAGCTCAGCAGCTGATGCTGATGTGCAATGGGTCGTTGGTGCATATTGGGATGATCAAATGCAAGACATTGACCGGTTAATTGACCTGGACGGGAGTCTCGGTGGATTAGTGGGTGTTCTATACAACATGGGAATGTTGCCTTATAAAACGCTGTTTACGATTCCACCAGCATCACTAATAGGAGCTGGAGTGGTCAACCCATTTCCTTTCCCACTAGGACTCGGAGCTGTACCTGGAACCGGCCCTTACGCGAATGGAATGGTATGGCAACCTGGGGCACCTTTGTATATGAATGACGGTTGTGAAGTGGAAGAGGCTTTTAATACCTATGCAGGTATGAGTTTGCCTCCATGCGCAATGCAAAGTGCCTTTAACCATTTGACTAGACAAGGCTACTGGACCCAAGAAACAGATGCCAAGGCAATTTTTGGTCAAACCACCTTTGATGTCAACGACACGGTCGAAATGACCATGGGTGTTCGTTATGTCAGAGAATCAAAACATATTATCGCAGGAACTTGTTTGGGCGCTGATACAACCGGTCTTCAAACGTGTAACCCAAGTCCGTTCATTGCCGGTATTCTTGGAGGTAATTACGACACATGGGCACATGACTTCCTAGATGTACCACAAAGAGATACTGAACACTGGTTGCCTTCTTTGCAAATTGAAAAGCGATACGGTGAAGACCATATGATCTATTTGAGTTTTAATAAAGGTTACAAGAGTGGTGGATTTAACGCCGCGGATGATCAGAACCCAATGTTCGCTAATGTGAATGGCGCGAAGGTTCCAATTCCAAGCGAACCGGATCCTTCATTTGAATACGATGATGAAACCTCCGAATCAGTTGAAATAGGTGGTAAGCACACTTTTGGCGACAACGTACTATTCAACTGGGCCTTAGCCAATGCTAATTTTGATAATCAGCAGGTGTCTACGTTCCAAGGAACAGGCTTTGTTGTTGGGAACGCTGCATCTTCAGAGGTAACTACACTGGAGATTGATCTTATCTGGCAAGCAACAGATAAACTCAGACTGTCCCTGGCAGCCGCTTATCTAGATGCTAAATATAAAGATTATACAACCGCAGCTTGTACCGAACTTCAGATGGCTTACTTTAGAGGGATGGCTGGTGCAGCAAACGGTTATGATCCAAAAACAATTTCAACCAGTACATTTGGGCCCAATGTAACTGACCCAACTGGAAAGTGTAGAATTGTTTGGAACGCTGCTAACTTCTATGCAGGCGGTAATCAAGACTTATCCG
>CAZVRH010000055.1:0-7507 GCA_964629335.1 uncultured Woeseia sp. | reverse complement strand
CTCATCCCGAGCAATTACTAGCATACAATTGTTCCCCAAGCTTTAATTGGAAACAGCACATTCCGTCAGAAGATGAATTAGTTGAATTTCAAAAAGAATTAGGAAAAATGGGATTTAAATTCCAATTCATAACACTGGCTGGTTTTCATACAACTAACTTTGCTGTTTTCGATTTTGCAAGAGAGTACAGAAAGAATGGCATGCTTGCATTCAGTCATCTGCAACAGAAGGAGCTAGATTATCAACAGCATGGATTTACTACGGTGAAGCATCAAGCAGAGGTCGGAGTAGGTTACTTTGATGCAATCAGCCAAACAGTTGGTGCAGACAGTGTAGCTGCGTTGGCAGATTCAACAGAAAGCGAACAATTTGAATAAAAAAAGAGCCCTATTATAGGGCTCTTTAAGTTTATTTTACTGGACAATTAATCAGCAACTGAAGCTAGTATTGCCAGTACTAAAACACCAACTGCTCCTGCATCTCCTAAGGCGCCTACAGTCGATATAAAGCCGTCATAGATGCTTCCCACAAAAGGAAGATCACCGAAAACAACTCCTGCAACAACACCTAGACCAATTAAACCGATAGCAATGCCGGTAAAATCAGCGATGTAGCGTTTGATCATATTCATATTATTCCCCTAAAAAATAAGTAATTTATAAATGTGCTCATTTCCAAGCTATTCAATCTAATCAAACATTTGACGCTGTGTCAAAAAATGTTCAGCTATTAATTCTTTAAAGGAATTGTATCTTCCCATTCTTTAATTAAGTCACGGTTATCTGTTTGCCATGGATGAAAATCTTTTCTAAAGAATCTTAACCAAGGAAAAAAAGCTTTCCTCAAAACGCCCGGCTTAATAAAAATAAAATTAATTGCATCCACCCAAGTTCTAATTTTCATAAGTTGTTCATCGTGCTTTAACATTATGAATATTCCCCTGAATGTATCCTTAAGAATAAAGTATGTTGCAAGTAATAAGGCTCTTCGACGCATTTTAAGCGATCCTCCAACAGCTTGAAAAACATCAAATGCAACTGCTTTATGTTCAGTTTCCTCCAAAGCGTGCCAATACCAAAGTTTAGCCACTTGTTTTCCTGAGTCTGTAAAGTGTTCTTTATCCCTTAGGAGATTATCCGCAAGAATAGCGGTTAAATGTTCAGCGGCAACAGTCGCTGCAAGTCTTTGTATGGGCTTTAATTTGCTGTATCTATCTCGGTGTCTTTTGACTTGCGGGTCAGTTAAATATTCTAGATTATAACCTCTGAGACTGCAGAGCAGTTCATTGTATTGTTGATGATGTTTTCGATGGGCAGCTTCTTGCCCGTAGAACGAGTATATCTCTTCGAGTAACCGTGAATCTTCTATTTCTTTCTCGAAATGTTTAACAGATTCAATAAATGCTTTTTCACCTAGAGGGAAAAGTAATGAAAAAGAATTCTCGAAGGCAGTTTTAAATGCGCTTCCATCGAACCAGTCATGATCAAGGTCTTTTTCCAATTCAAAATTAGGTCTTCTTACATTAATATTAAGTTCTTGAGGACTGTTGCTTTGTTTTATCATTTATATGGCTTTTCCTAGAAAGCTTCTCAAAAAGCTATTATATTATTATCAGTAAAGTCATTCTAAAGGAATTCAATAATATTATGTATGGGTTTTTACCTGTTACACAGCCGCTGAAAGAATATAAATCTTCAGTTTTTTCTTCTTCACTGATTAGGCTCCAGGAAATCGCCAATAACCTTCCAAAACTTTTGCTTACCGATCGTCTAGAAAGAACCGTTCAATCTTTATCAAAAGATGACCTAGATGTGAGTGAATTGATAGATAGAAGCAATGCAGAAGAAATTAATTTAGCAATGTCTCAAATGAGTTTTATAGCACATGCTTATATTCTTGGGGGTTCAGAGCCAAAAAGTCTTCTACCACAAGTCATCGCTAAACCTTGGGTCAGTCTTTCTGAACAATTAATCAGGCCTCCAGTGCTTAGTTATGCAAGCTATTGTCTTCATAACTGGTATCTTATAAATTCAGACGAAGAGATTGATCTTAATAATGTGGCATTAATCAATAATTTTCTGGCTGGGATAGATGAGGACTGGTTTGTAACAATACATGTGTGTATAGAAAAGGCTGCATCTGAAGCTATAAAGGCTTGTGAAAGGATTTCAAAGTGTAATCGAGAGACAGATGAATCATTGATCCAAAAGCTGCTAAAGACAATTTCAGTTTCCATGTCTGCGGTTAATGCTATTTTCAAAAGAATGCCTGAACGCTGTGATCCTTACGTTTATTATCATCGGGTGAGGCCATTTATTTTTGGTTCAAAAGATAACCCAGACTTAAAGGACGGAGTTGTTTATGAAGATGAATACAACAATAAACCTCAATTTTTTAGAGGTGAAACAGGAGCACAAAGCAGCATTATGCCCACACTTGATGGGGCCATGGGAATACAGCATAGCGAAGACAGTTTAAGGCACTATCTTAATGAAATGAGGGAGTACATGCCTCTAGAACATCGAAATTTTATTGAAGAGATAGAAGCTAAATCAATAGTCAAAGAGCTTATTAGAGAATCAGAGACATTAATTGAGGCTTACAACGAATGCTTAGAAGAAATCAGGGCATTCAGAGCACTTCATTTGCAATACGCAAGAACCTATATTCATAATCAATCTAAGCAGAAAAACCCATTCGGAGCTGGGGGTTCAACAATCCGAGGCACAGGAGGAACACCCTTTATGAAATATCTGAAGAAACACAGAGACGAAACTGAGCAACAAAAACACTAAGTAACTTACATTTTGGAGCAAAGAAAAACGGGTATTTTCCTATTTGTTTGTTTACGATAATCCTCGTAATAAGGGCAAGCTTCAATAATGATTGGCCAAATTCTTTCCTTCTCTTGATCAGAGAGTTCCTTCGCATGTGCTTCGAAGGTTTTAGATTTTATAGTCATTTTTATTCTAGGTTCATTAACTAAGTTGAAATACCAAGCTGGATGCACTGGCGATCCTCCGCTGGAGGCAACTAATAAATAATTCTCTTCATAGGGTATGGTTAGCAAGGGGATTTTTCTAATTTTTCCTGATCTGCTTCCTTTTGTGATTATCATGCAAATGGGGTTACCAAACATCGTACCAAGAAACTTTCCACCTAATTTTTTATACAGCTGGGTATGGAATAGGGTCAAAAATTTCATAATGACTTTCACAAATCGGTATGTATTCATATTAGTGTGTAGGCAAGGCTCAAGTGTAAATAATGCTTTACTTAAACTTTTTTGCTCCTTTTATTGGCAATAGAAATATCAGGATGCCATGTTTGCGTTGTCGGTTTTTTAGCCACATCTAGTTGCATGACTCTTAAATCAATCAGATAAGGTCTTCCGTCTCTTGTCGCTCTATTCGCCTTTTGCAAAGATTGAATTAGTTCTTCCGGAGTATTGGCTTGGGACCCTCTAATATCAAAACTATTAGCAAGCCCAACATAATCCACAATGGGGTTTCCTAAGTAACAACTTACATCTTTCCAAAGATCTCTGGTCTCTTTTTTTTGAATCAGTGGAGAATTAAGGTAAATTCTATTTCTCTCACCGTCGTAACTTAAGTTATTGAAAACAATTATAGTGACTGGAATGTCGTACCTTGCAGCAGACCATAAGGATTCAATTTGCCCAAAAAGCATTGCTCCATCACCCACTAAGCAGGTCACTTGTCGATCTGGTTGTCCAATTTTAACACCCAATGAGGCGCCGATACCCCAACCTAAAGCAAACCCTGTGGTTCCGCCAATTAACGATCTTTTGTTGGGCGCTAGATCCATCCACTTAAACGGAGTAAAAGTGTCTAGTTCAGAAACAACAATTCCATTTTTATCCAATTGCTTATCAATCTCATAAGAGGCTCTTTCCCATGAAAGAGGGCTAGAATTCCAGTTTGCTTTAGCATCTGCTTCTTTTTTAGCTTCATATTTTTTGTTAATTCCTCTGGTTATCGACAGTCTTTCTTCACGAATTTTATTGAGTCTTGATTTAGTGGCCAGAGATTTCACTGATTCCTCTATCGCAATTAATGTTTCTTTCATGCCAGCAGCAATGGCAATATCTGTGGGGTAGATGTTAGCAATGTCATCAAACTCTATCCGAGCATGTATGACTTTTGCTTTTCTTGGAACTGGAGCTGTGAAGATTGTAGGGTCTGGCATAGGTGCGCCTAGATTAAGAAAGACGTCTGTGCCTCGAAGGCCTCTAGGAATTCCCATTCCATAGAAGCCAACAAAAGATTCATGTTTAAAAGGAATATCTCCAAAAACACTATAGCCTTGGGTCATTTTTATACCCAACAAATCTGACAAGTTCACTGCTTGGGTGTTTGCCTTAGCTCGAGTTACTTCATGACCGACAGACATCAAAGGTGATTTTGCTTCAATTAATGCTTTAGCAGTGGCTTCAATAAGGTCTGATTTTGGTTGCAGATCCATTGGAATTTTAAATTTACTTTGTGGATATATGGTTTGTCGGATGTTCTCTTTTCTTAAAAGGCTTCCAGGAAATCGTAAATAAACAGGTCCACCAGGAGGAGTTTCAGCCAGCTTGATTGTGCGCCTTAACATCTCACTAATTTGAAGAGGGTTATCCACCTGCCAACGCCATTTAGTAAATTGGGTCATAGTTTCCAGCCAATCATCCATTTGCTGAAAACCGTTCCTGCCAGCAAAATTAGAGCTGGATCCGTCGGATAAAACAGCAATTGATGAACGATCTTTCCATGCGTTATAAAGATTATTCATAGCACTGGGTATGGCGACGCCTGGAAGAAACAGAATTGAAGTTTTCCCAGTAGCTAATTCATAGCCGTGGGCCATCGAGGTTGCTTGGGATTCCGCAATTGATGCGATATATTTCATACCATTGTTTAAGGTAAGTGCATCAAAGAAAGGACTCATGCCTGTAGCACTAGTAGCAAAGATATACTCCACATCTGCGGCCATAAGAGTTTCTGCCAGTATATCTGCTCCGTTTCCTGTCACCGTCTTTCCTTCCCTTGGAATGACATCTCTGGCTTCAGCAACAGAAGCAATCATTGAATTTACGGCAATTTGACTGAAGCCTATTGCTAAAAGTTTGGTTGCAAAGTCTCTACGAGAAATATCGTGATCAAGAAATAGCTTAAAAAGGTCCCTCATTCAAATTTTCAAAACTTGTTTTCCTAGGTTTTGTCCTGTAAATAATCTATTCAACGTTTGTGGGCAATTCTCAATCCCTTCTTGAATATCTTCTTGATGTTGAATTTTTCCTTCCATTAACCATTTTGAAAGATCATCTATGGCTTCATCTGTCCGATGCAGATAGTCCAAAACTAAAAAGCCTTCCATGCGAGCTCTTTGGATAATAAGAGATGATAGATTTCTAGGTCCAACCGGCATTTCTTCACTGGCATAATTGGAAATGGAGCCACAAATGACAATTCTGGCATTCAGGTTAATTTGAAATAAGACCGCTTCTAATAAAGGTCCTCCGACATTGTCAAAGTATATATCTATACCAGATGTGGCTATCTTTCTTAATTCTTTGCCTGCATTGCAGTTTTTGTAATCAATCACATGATCAATACCGCAGTCTTCTAACCAACCACATTTTTCTTCACCTCCTGCGATAGCTATTACATTGCAACCCTTGATTTTTGCGATTTGAGCAACCACTGAACCGGTTGCACCTGCAGCACCTGAAACCAGAACTGTTTCTCCTTCCTTGGGTTGCCCGATGTCCAATAATCCAAAGTAAGCGGTGATTCCAGTGAGTCCAAGCACATTAAGCATAGTTGGAATAGGTAAAAGTTCTGGAACAATTCTGAAGCCTTTTCCATCACTAATTGAATGTGTCTGCCAACCAACAAAGCCATTAACCAAATCGCCTTCTTTGAATTTTGAATTCTTAGATTGAACGACTCTTCCCATTCCACCTGAACGAATTACTTCATCTATCTGGATAGGTGGCAAGTAGCCAGGGACGTCAGTTAGCCACATCCTCTGAGTGGGGTCCACTGAAAGATATTCAGTTTTGACTAATATTTGTCCTTCATCTATATCAGGGAGCGTTTCTTCCACCAATTCAAAATTTGAATCTTCAACTAATCCTTTAGGTCTGCTTTTTAAGATCCATTTCTTGTTAGCTGTAACCATCTTTTTTTCTCCTTAAATAAATAGATTTTTTCTGATTATACAAAGATATAAACAATTCTTTAGAATTCAAGCAATTAATTGGTGATACGCATATAACGATCTCTTATCCATTGTTATCACGCGATAATGCTTCAGTAATATAATCCACTATAGGGGGCGTAATCACACTTAGCACATAGAAGATAACGATAGTCACCAGAATGGCTAAGAATACAATCATTATCTTTTTCATAACGTTAAAAACAAAGTTTTGTTAGCTCGATCTAGGTTCCCATTCAGGTGAACCAAAAAATGATAAGAATTTATCTACTAAACTACTTGATTGTTTAAAGTCATTTATGTAACCAATCCAGCTAAAAGCAGTTATTTTAAAAGCATTAAAAGTTTTCACATTATTAGTCAGCCCATAAACAACAGTTTCTTTTTCTTCAGCATAGGTTCCAAATATTCGATCCCAGATAATAAAGATATTCCCAAAATTTTTGTTTAAGTATCCAGCATTTACTCCGTGGTGAACTCGGTGAGTTGAAGGAGTCACCATGAACCATTCTAGCGGACCTAGTTTACCAATAGTTTGTGTGTGCTGAATAACAGCCCACAAGGTAGATGCTGCTCCAACAACAAATGTAAGAAGAGGGTTAAATCCTATTAAGGGCATAATGAAAAAAAACGGGACTCTGAATATTGGGTTAAACCATGCTTGTCGAAGCGAGACTAAAAAGTTCATTTCTTCACTGGAGTGATGATTCATATGTATCCCCCAAAAGAATCTGACACGATGAGATGTTCGATGAAACCAGTAATAGATAAAATCAATGATTATTAGAGTTAGGGAGATTTGTACCCAAAGCGGGTATGAATCAATATTAAAAAGCTTGAATTGATATAAAAATAAGTAAAAAGCAAGAATTGAACTTTTTGTTAAAAGGTTAACAAAAACATTTCCAACAATTAGGCCAATAGTTCCTAGAGAATCACCCCGATTATAGTAGCCTAATTTTTTGGAAGCTGAAAAAACCCCTTCGATAAGAATCAATATGAGAACAATCGGGGCACCGACTGCGTAAACAGTATATTCCGTCACATTGTTTTCGAACATTAATTTAGTTCTTAGCCACTGACGTTGGTCTTAGAGCTCTTATTGACACTCTCCCATTCTCATCAATATCAGAAATGGATAATTCAATACCTACTACCTCGGCAAATGCATGGTATCTTTTCTTGATCCATATATCGTGAACTTCTTGTTCGGTAAGATCGTGCTGTCCCATTCTTCTGGTTTGTTCAAGCACGAGACCAAACGGCGACTCCCAGCTTCTTT
>CAZVRH010000054.1:0-7590 GCA_964629335.1 uncultured Woeseia sp. | reverse complement strand
CCCAACCTACTGATTACAAATCAGTTGCTCTGCCAATTGAGCTATTCCGGCAAAATAGAACTGTCTATCAATCTCTATAAATTTTCGAGAATTATAAACATTTTGAGTGTGATTTAAAGTTATTCTATAGATCAATTTGTCCTGAAATAATTCGCTTCATGCTGCTTTTTTGTTTTATCAGCAAAGCCCCGTCTGAATCAATACCTTTATTTAATCCTCTAATTGACTGATCTCCAGAATTTATTTTAATTTCCTTATTATAAAAGTAATCCAATTCATTCCATCTACTTTTTATCTCATGAATAGAGTTTGAGTTAAATTGTTTAATGCTTTTTATTATTTCACATAATAAAAATCCTATAACTTTGCTCCGTGAATGTTGACTCTGATTCTTAACACTTTTTAAATCGATAGGTTTATAGCTACCTTGTATCAATTTATAAAAATCATCAGGTAGTGAATAATTAATTCCCAAACCAAAATTAACTATCAAATCACCAGTTTTATTTTGTGATAGCTCAATTAAAATTCCTCCTAGCTTAGAACCTGTATAAAAAAGATCATTAGGCCATTTTATTTTGATACCCTCAAATCCCATTTTCTCTAAACTATCTATAAGAACCACCCCCATATAAACACTTAGGCCAATTGGGATCGATTTCACATTGACCTTGGTAAATACGGAAAGACATATGCCTGAAGAAAACGGAGACTCCCAAACCTTCGTATCTCTTCCTCGTCCATGTGTTTGAAATTCAGCCAGCGCTATCTTGACATCATTCCCTTTTACTTCTTCTGAGTTGAATTCTTTGCTGGTAGTCTCTACAATTTCTTTTATAGATAAGTCTATGTCATAAAGGTCTAGAAGCTCTTTAATGTGTTCATATATTATTGATTTATCTATAGGTTCAGGCTTTTTAGCTAACGTGTCCTTCATTTAAAAAGGGAAATCTTATGCTCATTTTTTTCTAACATAGAAGAAATATTATCTCTATGTGTGTAAACGATAAATAAGAACAATATGAACAAATAAATCAAGAACTCATAATTTGAAACCCCGATCAAGAAGCAGCCAAACAAGAAAAGAGATAAAAATGCACAGATTGTTGAAAGCCCAACATATCTTGAAAACAAAAGAGTCCCAATAAATACAACTAAAGGGATGCTAATCAAAAAAGGATCTATAAATAAAATATTGCCTAGCCCTGTAGCAGCACCCTTTCCTCCTTTAAAACTAAACCACACTGGATAGCAATGTCCTAATAAGGAACTAAAACTTGCAAAATATAGATATACGTCATTGTTAAAATATAGAGGAATCTGAGTTTTTTCGAGAAACATATGAGTCAAGTAAAGCGCTAAGAACCCTTTAAGACAATCAATAAAAAAAACCAAAACCCCGGATTTAACTCCTATGACTCTTAAAACATTTGTGGCTCCAGCATTACCGCTTCCCTTGGTTCTGATATCTAAACCCTGTAGTTTGCTGATAATAAGCCCGCCATTTATAGACCCAATAAAATAAGCAGATAAAATTATAATTCCAAGAAGTAACATAAGATTAAATTAATTTTGTTGATTCTCCGACCTAACAGTAATCATCATAGCTAAAAGTACACTAACTATCCCCAATAATTCGATTGGTAAAATAATTTTCTGAAAGATTAAGATTTCCCAAACATATGAAAGCATAGGCTGGGTGAGTAATATAATTCCAGCAGAAACAGCTGTGATTTTCTGGAGCCCATTAAGTATAAAAAACCATCCTAAGACATGTGAAAAAATTCCATAGGAAATCATCCAAAAAAGATTACTGGATCCATTGATGCTTAAAGATTCTTGTTCAACTGTTGAGAATAAAAAAAGTAACCCGGCAGAAACCAATGAAACAAACATCAAATTAAAAATTGGGTCAGAGTTAACTTTTGCATTATGGTCAATGCTTTTCATAGAGATGATATAACCAGCGTATGATGCAGCTGTTAAAAGCCCAAACAATACACCTATTTTATAGTTGTAACCTGATATCTCCCAGTAGTCTCCTGTAATAAGAAATAAACCCAATAACCCTAAAAATATTGCAAAGATCTGAATCTTTTTTGTTTTCTGGTTAAAAAACAGTAAAGCCAAGAACGGTAAAATTAATATTTGGAAATTCACTAAAAGAGTCGATAAGCCAGGCCCGACATAAACAATAGATCTGTGCCAAAACCAAAGATCTAAACTAAAAAAAATACCTCCAAAAATTATATATTTAGAGATTTTTTTATTGAATGGATTCTCTTTGTACTTGAGCAAATAAATGATTACTAAAACTATGCTTCCAATAAATACTCTATAAAAACCACTGACCGTAGGTTCTAAGTCAGCCAATTTGACAAAAACTGGAGAAAAACTTATTAATACAGCACCTGACATAACACTAAGTGAACCTTTGGTTGGGTTATTCATAATAAAATGATTATATTTTCTGAAGAAAGATCTCAGCGATCATACATCTAGCACTTCCGCCCCCAAATTTTTCAATTGTATCTAATGGAATCGGGACGATTGTGGAGACACTATTTATTAGATCAATTTGTCTTGTATTTAAAGATTGATATCCCGAATCCGACATAATCAAATGTGATTTTCCTTCTGAATTAATAACTTCCATAACATTGCCAGCAAATTGATTCATTTGATCTATTGATATCTCAATAGTTTTTCTTTCTGATTTGCCCATACACTCTTTAACTAGCCTAATATCTTTCTTATTCTTTATAGATTCGCTACAAAAGAAAGCAGTTTCCTTACCCAAACTCATCATGACATTTGTATGGTAAATTGGATAATCATCATCCAAAGCATCAAACACCACGGGAATATAATTTAACTCTTTGCAAAAAACTTCCAAAGCTACTCTAGATGTCCTTGTGGACTTACATGCAAATGCAAACTTATTAACACGATCTAAAACCATACTTCCAGTCCCTTCAAGAAAAAGATTGTCTTTTTCCATGTAACTAAGATCAATGATTCGATCAATCTTAAATGATTGATATTCCTCAAGATATTTGAGGATATCATGCCTTTTTTCACTTCTCCTTGAAGACGCCATCATAGGATAGAGAACGACAGAATTATCCTGGTGAAAAGTGACCCAATTATTTGGAAAAACTGCGTCTGTATTATTTAATTCTTTAATGTCATCAACATCAATAACAGTTATTTGGTGATCTCTTAAAATTTTGATCATATTGTCAAACTCTTTAACCGCTAGAGACTGAATTATTTCCTGCGAGTCGTTTTCATTAAGGGTAAGTTGAAATTTATTCGTTTCTTGAGTTTCAGTATTGCTTGAAAAGTTAGCCGGCCTGACCATTAATAACTGAGATGTAACTTGCTTATACATGAGAATGAAGAATCTACGATATTAATCTATTTTTATTTTAGCCCTATTCTAGCCGTCAACTAGATGATCTTGTCTTTAATTTGGTCCAGTAGGCATCCAACTCACGTTTCACCGTTGGTCCGAGCAAATACAACGCTAACATATTGGCAAGCGCCATCGCAAAAATCATTGCATCAGAAAAATCCAGAACAGCATCAAGCTGCACAGTGCAACCAATAACCACAAATAAACAAAACACCATGTTATAAATTCTTTTGGTTCCTGATTTTGATCCAAACATATAAACAAACCCCTCCAACCCATAATAAGACCAAGAAATCATGGTCGAATACGCGAACAACATCACCACAAGAGCAAGAACATTTGGAAACCAGGGTATAACGCTGGCAAATGCACTGGACGTCAACTCTACCCCACGGATCGTACCTTCGTTCAGCATCGCAGGATCGTAAACGGTTAAAATGATAACTAGAGCAGTAATTGTGCATACAACAACGGTATCAATAAATGGCTCTAGCATTGCCACAAACCCTTGTGTCAAAGGCTCATCAGTTTTAACCGTTGCATGTGCAATAGCTGATGACCCAATGCCTGCTTCATTGGAGAAAGCCGCACGGCGGAAACCCAAAATAAGGACTGCGATTATGCCACCAGTGACGCCCTCAGGACTAAAAGCATTAGTAAAAATCGCTGAGATAGCGGAAGGAATCTCAGAAAAATTAGCCCCTATAACCACCAATGCTGTGCCGACATACAGCAATGCCATAAAAGGCACAAGTTTTGAGGTAACTTTGGCAATACTTTTAATTCCACCAATGATGACAAGGCCAGTTAAGAAGGCCAAGATCGATCCAAACAACCATCCACGACTTCCGAAAAAACCCTCAGCACCACCAGTGACACTGGCAAATTGAACATACGCTTGATTGGCTTGAAACATGCATCCAACTCCAAGAGAACCAACAACAATACATACAGCATAATACCAGGCCATCACCTTACCCATACGAGGCATATTTTTTTCAGCCAGCCCTTTGTCCATGTAATACATAGGCCCACCAGACACTGAGCCATCTGCATTGACTTGACGATATTTAACCCCCAGAGTACATTCAACGAATTTAGACGCCATACCTAAAAACCCTGCAACAATGAGCCAGAAAGCAGCCCCTGGGCCACCAATGGATATCGCAACAGCAACATGTGTAACATTACCAACGCCCACGGTTCCGGAAACTGCGGTTGCTAGTGCTTGGAAATGAGAGATTTCTCCAGATGCTGTTTCTGTTTTGTCTTCTTTTCCAAAAACAATCCGAATCGCATGAGTAAAACCACGAATATTAATAAGTCGTAGATAAAAGGTAAAATACAAAGCGCCTGCGATAAGCCAGACCACGATTAAAGGGAGTTGTGTCTCCCCGATTGGAACAGAATAAAAAACTAAATCATTAAATCCTGATGCAATTGGCTTAAATGCGTCGTTAATTGTTTTATCAATGCTAGTCATAAATACTCTCTCATTAATTCCTATGGGAAGCATATATTGAGGCCAAAGCTGCCGATGCGAGTCTTGCCTCGGGTGGATCTGAACGAGAGGTAAGCATAACAGGTACTTTCATGCCAAGCACCAAACCAGCAGCAGTGGCACTCATGGAATAAACCATTTGCTTAAACAACATATTGCCGGCCTCCAAATTGGGCACAACCAACACGTCTGCCTTACCTGCAACTTCATTTTTCACGCCCTTAATCATTGCTGCCTGTTTTGAAATGGCTATATCCAAAGCCATTGGTCCGGCAATTTCAGCTCCAGATAAAGCGGCATTTCCAGATTCTTTAACAATCTCAATAGCATCCATGCTGGAAGGCATTTCAGACGTTGCTATTTCAGTTCCAGAAACCAATGCAATTCGTGGTTTAGAATTTCCAAGTGCATGCATGAGTTCTGTAACATTACGAATAATTTCAATTTTCTGCTTCACGCGAGGCAAAACATTAAGAACAGCATCAGTTATACAAATACTATGTTCATGTCCTGGTACAGTCATATAAAAAGCGTGGCTGGGGCGTCTCTTTAAGCGGATCCCTTGTTTTCTTTTTAAGGCCTCATGCATCAAAATTTCTGTGTGAATATGGCCTTTCATTAATGCAGAAACCTCTCCACTCTGTGCTTTGCCTACACTGATTTTTGCTGCCTCTATTTCACTCCCAGCATCAATGACAGTAAATTTTTCTACGTCCCAATGGATTGCAGTTGCTATGGAATTAATAGCATCAGAATCACCAATCAATGTCGGTTCAATTAGATTGTGCTCTGTTGCTAATTTGGCGCTCTTCATTACCGTTGCTGTTTCAGCATTAACGATAGCCGTTCTTAGTGGCGTTAATTGCTCAGCTTGGATTAACAAGTTTGATGGGCATTCAAAAGGTCTAGAGCTCAACATGAAGCGTTCACTGACTTAAACGTACTTTTTGTATTTTTCGAGATAACGAACTGGTTTTGATAAGGCGTCACGCCGAAATGGATCACCCAATTCTTGGGTACACATAATTTCTATGACAGTCGTTTTTTGATCATTCATCTGTGCATCTATAGCAGTGTTTAGAGCTGATCCAACCTCTCCAAGCTGATTAACCGTAATACCTTCCGCTCCCATCGCTCGAGCAATATTAGCAAAACTTTGGTTATCCAGCTCTCCGGCTATGAAGCGTTGATTGTAAAAGTCCACTTGATTTTTTTTCTCTGCCCCCCATTGACCGTTATTAAAAACAACAGCTGTTACTGGTATTCCTTCACGCACACAGGTCATGACCTCACCCATACTCATGCCCCATGCTCCATCTCCAGCATAGGCAATAGCAGGTCGATCTGGTGCTGCAACCTTGGCGCCAATAATTGTTGGGAAAGCATAACCACAGTTGCCAAAACTCATTGCAGCAAAGAAGCTGCGTGGTTTTTCAAAACGTAAATAACTGTTGGCAACGGAATTAATATTGCCAATGTCGGTTGAAACCATAACATCTTTGGGCATTGCTTTTTCAAGTTCACGTAAGACTTGGCGAGGATGAAGAAAACCCTCACCGGCTTTTTTTATTGCCTCTTTACTAAAGTCGTCTGTCTCATGGATCCATTCATCGAGTTCCTGCTCCCACTCCTTCTTAGCAACAGCAATTTTTGTTGCTCGATCTTTTTTATTTATATCGCTTGCCAGACTCATACCTTTAAGTCTATGAAGCAAGGCTTCAGTCGATGCCTTAGCGTCACCACAAATACCCACAGAGATTTTTTTTACCAATCCCAGCATTTTATGGTCGGCATCTACCTGGATGATTTTGGCATTGCTTGGCCAATAATCTAGACCGTATTGTGGCAATGTTCCAAATGGTCCAAGACGAGTGCCGAGTGCCAAAACAACATCAGCCTGACTAATGAGTCGCATGCCTGCTTTTGAGCCCTGATAACCAAGTGGCCCACACCAAAGCGGATGGCTTGCAGGGAAAGAATCATTGTGCAAATAGCTATTGACTACTGGAGAGCCAAGACGTTCTGCTAATCGTTTACATGCATCCACGCCACCAGCATTGACAACACCGCCTCCTGAAACAATCACTGGAAACTTAGCATTGGCCAGCAAAGTTGCTGCTTCATCAAGTGTTTGTTCACCGCCAGGACCTCGGTCAAGATGAATAGGCTCAGGAATATCGACATCAATTTCACCATAAAATAAATCTCTGGGAATATTGATTTGTGTAGGTCCCATTTCTGAGAGCGCTCGGTCAAAACATCGTCCGGTAAATTCTGCCATCCGATTCGAGTTATTTAAATGTACTTGGTACTTGGTGAATTCCTGAAACATGGGTAGTTGGTTTGCCTCCTGAAACCCACCCAAACCAATTCCCATGGTTCCTGTTTCCGGAGTAACAATGACCACCGGTGAATGTGCCCAGAATGCAGCGGCAATACCCGTGACACAGTTGCTAATCCCTGGACCATTTTGTCCTATACATACACCCTGTTTGCCACTAACACGAGAGTAACCGTCAGCCATATGTGCAGCGCCTTGTTCGTGTACTACAGAAATAAAACGAATACCGGCAGGCTCAAAAATATCCATAGCATCCATAAACGCTGAGCCCATAATTCCAAATATTTCTGTTACACCATGAGCAGCCATGGTTTCAACAAAAGCCTCACT
>CAZVRH010000053.1:0-7816 GCA_964629335.1 uncultured Woeseia sp. | reverse complement strand
ACACGAGGCCAGAATATAGATGGCGATACCAGAATGGTGATTGCTAGAGAAGATCTGCCGAAGAAACCAAGAAGAAAAACTAGAGTAACCTATGAACCCAAAGACCTAAAAGGGTTTGATCATTAAACAAGAGGATAGAAATTATGCCTAGACCACACATAGAACCTTACGACGAAAGACCGGCACCATACAAAAGAATGACTTTGCCGGGTTTTAGCAAAGGTATGCACTATAAAGTTTTGAGCATGGACACAGAAACAGGGGCATGCTCATTGAAAGTTAAATTTGAGAGTGGATATAGCCTCCCTCCAGGATTGAGTTACTCTGAGCTAGAGTTATTTATAGTTTCAGGATCCATTACCTATGGGGATCAAACTTATGGAGAAGGTTACTACTTCTTAATTCCACCAGGGGTAACCATGCCAGCAATGAAAGTGAGTCGAGGTGCAGTTGCCATCATGTTTTATAACTACGGTGAACCAAGTTTCGTCGCTTCGGATGAAGATCACCCTCTGGCAGAAAGGCATAGAATGTCGATTATAAATTCAATGGAGGATATAGCGTGGATGCCAGGGAATAGAATTGTTCCCTCGGTAGCTTCAGGGTGTATGTTAAAACTTCTTAAATATGATGTTCACACAGAAGCCCATACATTTTTATATTGTATGACACCGGGATTCCAACAAGACAATATCTCCTATCATGATTGTTGTGAAGAGTCTTACCATATTTGGGGAACGTCTTGGATGATGCAATTTGGAGACCTGCCGACAGGAGGTTATTTTTGGAGACCTCCTTATATTAATCATGGGGCATTTGCCAGTAAAAATGGAATCATAGCGATCGGTCGAACAGATGCACATTTGCATAATTATTTTCATC
Organism: uncultured Woeseia sp.; assembly: GCA_964629335.1. Lineage (GTDB taxonomy): Bacteria > Pseudomonadota > Gammaproteobacteria > Steroidobacterales > UBA11654 > CACPJA01. The sequence goes on along the minus strand of CAZVRH010000053.1, from coordinate 6,934 downwards.
ACAATCCATACTCAACGCCAAAGGAGAATGCTGATAGAGCTGCTGCAAGATTGAGACGCTTAAGACCGTCTCTGTACAAGTGGATTAGATCGCCAGATGGACACAATCATTTCACTGATTTTGAGTACCCTCACTATCACGAACACGGCCACGACCACGACTAGGGAGTTTTTGAGCGTTAACAAGACTCCAAAGAGATTATGTCAGGACCTCTATCAGGCCTAAAAATACTAGAGCTCACCAGTGTGGTGTTGGGACCTTGGGCGGCTCAAATCATGGCCGATATGGGAGCCGATGTAATCAAAGTTGAAGCCCCATTTGGTGACAGTAACCGCCAGCTGGGGGCATCAAAAAACCCAGGAATGGCCGCTTTATACCTTTCAAATAATAGAAACAAACGAAGCTTAGTGCTTGATCTTAAACAAGAGAGTGCTCGCGATGCTTTGCTTGCGATCATAAAAGATTGTGATGTATTTCTTCACAATAACCGTCCACAAGTTATGGCGAAACTGAAGTTAGAATACGATCACATCAAGTCTGTTAATGAAAACATAATTTATTGTGGAACTTATGGATACAGTAAAGACGGTCCTTATGGAGAGAAAGGAGCCTTGGATGATTCAATTCAGGCTGTTAGCGGTATTGCTGCATTAAATGAGTTGGTCCTAGGAGAACCCAGATATTTGCCAACAGTTGTTGCTGATAAAACCACAGCAATAACTGTGGTTTATTCAATTCTAGCGGCACTTTTTCATAGAGAGAGAACTGGAGTTGGCCAGGAAATTGAGGTGCCGATGTTTGAAACCATGGTGTCATTTGTTATGGCAGAACATATCTGGGGCGAGGTGTTTGAGCCTAAATTGGGTGAAGCCGGTTACACGAGATTAATGTCTCATCATCGTAAACCTTATAAAACTAAGGACGGTTATATTGCGGTTCTTCCTTATATGAATAATCATTGGCAAACGTTTTGCGAAAAAGCTGAAAGACAAGATCTTATCGAGGATGAAAGATTTAAGGATCTGTCATCAAGAGTAAGAAATATTGATGACACGTATTCTGAAACCGGAAAGATTTTAGAGACTAAAACAACACAAGAGTGGATAGATATATTTGCTGAGACAAAAGTACCGGTGAACGTAGTCAACAGCCTAGAGGACTTATTCCATGATCCTCACTTAGAGGCGGTGGATTTTTGGCAAAGTTTCGATCATCCTTCCGAAGGTCAACTAAAAATGCCTGGATTTCCTTCAAAATTTTCCAAGACTCCAGCAAGTATTAGAAAACATGCTCCTAAGTTGGGTGAGCATAGCAAAGAAGTTTTAACTGAGGCAGGCCTAGACGAAGAAACCATTAACAAAATGGTAGACTCGAAAGCAACTGTGATTTCAGATTAAATTGCGTCTTTAAATTTTTTCAAATCTTCCAAAACTTGATCTGTGTGAGTGTCAGGATCGACTTTTCGATACCTTTTCAATATTTTACCTTCAGGATTAATAATGAAAGATTCCCTCTTGGCCATGGTCATCATCATAAACTTTCTAAGTACACCGTAGTCTTCAGCACAATCTTTTTCCACATCAGCAAGAATAGGGTAGGGCAGACTGTACTTTTCACTAAATTCTTGATGCGACTCAACATCGTCTACGCTAACACCTAGAATTTGTGTATTTAAAGATTTAAACTCAAAAATATTATCCCTGAAGTTACAAGCCTCAGTGGTGCATCCTGGTGTGCCGTCTTTGGGATAGAAAAATAAAACAACATATTGACCCTGGTAATCATTTAAATTATGCCACTCACCATATTGATCCTGTAGATTGAAGTTGGGTGCACTGTCACCCTCAGCTAAATTTGATTCACTCCAAGCATTTGTCCAGAAAATTATTGATACTAGACCCAGGCTGATCACTGAAGATTTAATTGTTTTAAACATATTTTTCACCTTAATAAAATATTAAACTAATTCTAAATTAACATTGGATAATAATACACACCCATGAATAGAGTATTCGAAAAAAAGATCGGATTGGTTCTACCAGGCGGTGGAGCCAGAGGTGCTTATCAGGTGGGTGTCTTGAAGGCCATCCACCAAATTGCACCCGGGAATAATCCATTTAAGATTATCAGTGGGACGTCGGCAGGCGCGATTAATGCCAGTGTATTGGCGTCCAGAGCTCAATCGTTTGATCAGGCGCTGGATACACTCATAAGGGTTTGGAGTGGATTTACAACGAACACAATTTATCGAACTGACACAAGTGCCATGTTTAAAAGCAGCCTTCAATGGTTATTGACAATGGTGACCGGCGGTGTGTTCGTAAAAAATCCTAAATCTCTATTAGATAACAGCCCTTTGAGAGAATTGTTGTCAGCAACTATAAACATTAAAGGTATAGCTGAGAATATTAATAATGGAAGCCTTGATGCTTTTGCCATTACGGCTGCAGGTTATTCTTCCAAGAAGTCTGTAACTTTCTTTCAGTCAAATGAGGAGGGCATCAATTGGGAAAAATTTCTTCGAGTAGGCATTAAAACCAACATAAACATAGATCATCTTATGGCAAGTGTGGCCCTCCCGTTAATATTCCCTGCGGTCAAGATCCACAATGAATATTATGGCGACGGTGCTATGCGACAAGCGACACCCCTGTCACCAGCTATTCGTTTAGGGGCAGAGAAATTATTAATCATAACCACTGATTTGAAACATCAAAACAATGAAACCGTCAGTAATCAAATTTACCCCTCAATAGGAGAAGTAGGCGGGTATATGTTAAATGCTCTATTTACAGGAGGGCTGTTATCAGATGTAGAAAGGTTGGATCGAGTGAATCAAATAATTGAACATTCAGAGAACAAAGATATTCGTACGTCCACTAAGAAAATGAAACGTATTGATTATTGTATTATTTCACCTTCAAAAGATATTAATAAGCTTGCAAACGATCACTACAAAGATACTCCCTATACAATTAAATTACTCATGAAAGGTCTGGGTTTAAAGAATAAAAGTGAGTCTGAGTTATTAAGTTTCCTGCTGTTTGAATCTTCATTTACGACCGCACTGATTCAATTAGGATTTGAAGACGGTATGAACAACCAATCTGAAATCAGAAAGATTCTAACTTAGGACTGTATCGCTTAGAGCAGCCACCAAGAAGCTAATCCTAGGAAGGTTACAAATCCCAGCACATCAGTTAGAGTGACCATCAATACCCCGCTAGCAAGTGCTGGGTCAATGCCCATGCGTCTAAGTAAAAAAGGTATAGAGACACCGGCAATAGATGAGGCCAATATATTTATCAGCATTGAAGCTCCAACAATAAGACCGATACTCCATGTGGTGTTAAAAAATAACACGGCTAAAACTGAAACGATCACTGACCAGAAAACACCATTGACCAATGCAACCAGAAACTCTCTTGTTAATAATCTAAAAGCATTTGATGTCTGAATTCTACCCATTGCTACACCTCTTATAACCAATATAAGCGTCTGATTTCCTGCTACACCACCCATGCTTGCAACGATTGGCATTAGCACTGCCAGAATTACAATCTGATCTAGTGCGTCTTGAAAAAGACTGACCGCACTGGCAACAATAAATGCAGTAACTAAATTAGCCCCTAGCCAAACTGCTCTTCTTCTAGAACTGAGGAAAACAGGAGCAAAAATATCATCCTCATCGTCTAGCCCAGCCATATTAAATATTTCACTGTTAGCTTGATCTTGGATAACATCCACCACATCATCAACGGTTATTTCACCTAACAATCGATCATTCGAATCAACCACAGGCGCTGATATTAAATCCAGATTTTGGAACTCAATTGCAACATCATTTGCTTTTACAGTTGCATTAATTGGCTTCACTGATTGATCCATAATGCTCTCAATGGGCTTATCCCTATTATCTGTAAAAAGATCCAGTAATTTCACAGAACCTAAGTATTTATTATGACGGTTTATGACATAAATATAATTTGTATTACTCGGGAGTTGTTCAAGTGATCTTAGGTAGCGAATCAACCCGTTGATTGAAATACCTCTTCTAATTGTAAGAATATTTGGATTGGTTAATCCTCCAGCGGTATCTTCTTCAAATGATATAACTGATTCAAGTCGAACTTGATCTTCTTGATCAAGAGCTTTTATAACTTGATCAGTTATCTGGTTGGGTAGATCGTTCAGGATATCAGCTAAATCGTCCAGCTCCATATCTTGAGTTGCTGCAATCAGTTCTTCAGCATCCATCTCTTCAATAATATTTTGCCTTACATCTTCAACCAACTCCTTTAAAACTTCCCCTTCATCGTCTTGATCAATCAATTGCCATAATATTTCTCTTCTTTTTGGCTCAATTGATTCCAGTAATCTTGCAATTTCATATGGGCTCAGCGAGGAAAGTGTATTTTTGACACTATTCTCTCTTGCTTTTTCAAGATCATTTATGACCGTGCTAAGTTTTTTCTCTGAATTTTGCATTTTGAATGTTAATAAATAGGAAACTGGTTTGAGAATTTATGCGGATTGTAATCAATAGCAGTAAGATATAAAAATTTCTTTACATTCTAAAATCTTCACCCAAGTACACTTTTTTAACTTCTCTGTTTTCGAGTATTTGTTCTGGTGTACCGTAAGCAATAGATTTACCCTCATTGACTATATATCCTCTTGTGCAAATATTTAATGTTTCTCTCACATTATGGTCAGTGATCAAGATTCCTATATCTTGATTTGCTAGATCTTTAATGATTTTCTGTATATCAAGAACTGAAATGGGGTCCACTCCTGCAAAAGGTTCATCAAGGAGTATAAATTTGGGCTCAATCGCAAGGGTCCTAGCTATTTCCACTCTGCGTCGTTCTCCTCCTGATAAACTGATCCCTAGTGTGTTTCTGATTTCGTTAAGGCCAAGTTGATTGATAAGTTTTTCTAGAAGTTCTTCTCGCTTTGTGTGGTTGAGTTGTTTTCTTGTTTCTAAAACCGCCATAATATTGTTTCTAACTGATAACTTTCTGAAAATAGAAGCTTCTTGAGGAAGATAGGCAATACCTTGTTGTGCTCTTTTATGTATTGGGTAGTTTGTTATATTGGTTTCATCCAGCATGATTTTTCCGCTTCTGCAAGACACCAAACCAACCATCATATAGAACGCAGTCGTTTTTCCTGCACCGTTTGGTCCGAGGAGACCAATAATCTCTCCACTGGTGACATTTAGACTCAGATTGTTTACAACCTTTCTAGATCTGTATTTTTTTTCTAATGATTCTGCTATTAAAATACTCATGAAATTTTAGGGGTTTACTGTATTAGAGGTCATATTTGAACTAAAGTTGAGTTTATTTTCTCTGAGCTGAGCATTAAATCCTCTGGCCTGAATTGTATTGTTGTTTATCGTGATGACAACATCCCTGTTGGTTGCTATTGTTAGTGTGTTGGGATTAATCTCCAAATAATTTGTGGCAATCAACGATGGGTTCTGCTCGGATTTATTTTCTATAACAACATTTCCAGATAGAGCTAAAACATTAGTTTGAGATAATATTTGTCCATTATCAGATTGTATTACCCAATCGATCCCTGGTTCTGAGATATAGGTTATTTCTAATTGTTCTAGATGTATTGTCTTTTTTAAATCACTGGTTCGTGCTTTTTTTGAGAAAATTTTGTAACTAAAATTGCCTTGATTATTGGATCCGAAAATTTCTGCGTTCTTTAAAACGTAATCTCGTTTGCCGCTAACAGTTTGAGCCACACTCTCCGATGAATTTGTTGAAAAAAAATAAAGAACAGTGCTTCCGGTTGCTAAGACAAGAAGTAGGCCAAACTTTAAAAAGTAATTATTCATGTTTAAGGATGATTTTTACATGACCCCAGCTCTAAATAAATCATGGATATTTAAAGCTCCAATGATTTTTTCTTCATCAACGATAATGAGAGAGGTAATTTTTTTCTCTTGGATGATTGCCACTGCATTATAAGCTAAGGTCTCCTTTTTAATAACATAAGGATCTTTTTTCATCACTTCTTTCATGTAAGTCTTTCGGATATCAACTTTACTTTCCAGCGTCCTTCTTAAATCTCCGTCTGTAAAAATTCCAACTAAATTATCTTTTTCATTGATTACTGCAGTCATGCCAAGGGCTTTTTTAGACATCTCAATCAATCCTAATGCAAGCTTATCTGTCTCATACACCACGGGAATCTCATCACCGGTATGCATAATATCTTCGACAGATAGAAGCAATTGTTTTCCTAACGATCCTCCTGGATGCGATTTGGCAAAATCTTCTTTGGTAAACCCTCTTTTTTCCAATAATGCAACAGCAATGGCATCTCCCATAGCCATTGCTGCAGATGTGCTTGCAGTTGGAGCTAAATTCATTGGGCATGCTTCTTCTTTGATTTCCACCTCTAAATGAATATGAGCTTCTTGGGAGAGCTTAGATTCTTTGTTTCCGGTAAGTGCAATAATGTTTATTCCCATATTTCTTATGATTGGAATTAAAGACACTATTTCTTCAGTTTCTCCAGAGTGCGATAAGACAAGAACGATATCCTTCTGATCGATCATTCCTAAGTCACCATGTATGGCTTCACTTGGATGGATAAAAAAAGAAGATGTTCCAGTGCTAGCAAAAGTTGCTGCTATTTTATCTGCGATATGACCTGATTTACCCAGCCCCATAACAATAATCTTACCCTGGCAGTTGAAGCACAGTTCACAGGCGTCAATGAAGTTTTGATCTAGATTTTTTTTTAACCCCGAGATTGCAGATGATTCAATATCCAGTACCCTCTTTGCTACAGAGATGTAATCAAATTTGTTCTTTTCACTACTCAAAATATGCTTTTTGGATCAATTATTTCATTGTCTTTATTAGATTAATATCAAGAGTATATTAAAATAAAGGAAAAAAAATGAATC
>CAZVRH010000052.1:0-7871 GCA_964629335.1 uncultured Woeseia sp. | reverse complement strand
ACACAATACTCATAATCACTTCTGATCATGGTTATGAACTCAATGATTACAATACTGGTTATTATGGACACTCAAGTAATTATTCACCCGCTCAGATGAGGGTGCCCTTATTCATCAAATGGCCAGGAAAACAACCTATTGTGATTGATCATCTGACTTCACATAATGATTTACCTCCAACAATAATAAATTCAGTCTTAGGCTGTATAAATTCAAGCCTGGATTTTAGCAGCGGTCACAGCCTATTTGATAAAAAGCCTTGGCAATTTATAGTCGCAGGAAGCTACGATTCTTTTGCCATTATTTCTCCTGAAAGAACCATTACTTCATTTGGTGGATATTATGAAGTCAGGGATGAGAATTATAAATTAACGCAGTTATCCGAAGACGATAAAGACCTTATTCAATCAGCAATGTTAGAGATGAAGCGTTTTTACAAATGAAGAAAATTGCCTTAGTTGTTTTTATTTTGATTTCTTTGACCAGTTATCAATACGGCATGTCTCTAGAGCCATTAGTCAGCCCTTTACAAAATATCAACTTTAATAAAGAACACCCAGCCGTTAGGAATTGGCAAGTGTGCTTCAGAAATTGTAACGAAAAGCCATTGATGGCAATTGATTTTGTCAATAATCAAAATGAATTAATCATTTTTGAAGAAAACGGCGAGGTTAATCAGTCCCTCTACAATCTTTCTATAGAAGAGAATGATAGCGGTTATATTGCCACTTATAACATCAAAGATAATCAAACATCTTCAATTAATTCTGTCGTTTTCAAAATCTCTAATGAAAACTCATTGTTTGATATGACTGTTGATTCGGATGATTCTTTTGATTTGGTGTTTAATCTAAAAGATCTTTTACCTCAAGAGAATATTAACGGGTTTGGAGGGCTTTACAACGGGACCAGGCTTGTGGCAATCAATTCACAGAAAGTTCAGTCGTTGGTTTCTTTATCCAATATTAAAGACGAGGAAACCGAATGGTTGGGAGCAAGATCCCGTTTTTGGACGTTTTTAATCAATTCAGATCATCTGAATTCAAATGTAATTGATGATATTAACGAAGAGAATCTTTCTTTCAGACTTAAAGTATCCTCTGTTGATGCGATCAGTAAGCATCAGTTTAGAATATACTTTGGTCCTGTAGAGCGATCTCAGATCGAGAGAATTTCGCCAACACTTAATCAGTTAATGTATTCAGCCCTTTGGGATTGGTTAAGACTGATATGTAGAGCAATAGAAATATTATTCTTATGGTGTTTATCTATGACTGGTAATCCAGGATTGTCGATCTTGTTGTTAGCAGTTTCAGTAAAGTTTTTGCTCTATCCATTAACATTCATTGCTGAGAAGTGGCAATCACAGGTCAATAAGACTCAAGCGTGGATTCAACCTAAGATTAATGAAATTAATAAGCAATATTCAGGCGAAGAGGCAAACACTAAAATATTAAATCTCTATAGAGAAAATAATATTAGTCCATTTTTTACCATTAAAGGCTTGTTTGGTTTTTTAATACAAGTCCCAATTTTTATTGCAGTCTTTGATGTCTTAGGTGAGAGTATCCTGCTTTCAGGTCAGTCTTTCTTTTTTATTGAAGATTTAAGTAAACCTGATCAGTGGTTAGAACTCCCTTTTGCAATACCTTTTTTTGGTTCGTATTTTAATTTATTGCCTTTATTGATGACGATCATCACTTTAGTTAGCGCAATCAGTTATCGTGACCAATATCTAACGGGTGATCTGCTTAAAGACCAGCAATTAAAACTCTATATCATGGCAGCGTTGTTTTTTATTTTGTTTTTTACTTTCCCATCAGGAATGGTTCTTTATTGGACTTGCTCAAATCTGATCCAGTTGCTTAAGAGTTTAGTTATAAAAAAAAGCTCGCTGGCTTAAGGCGAGCTTTTTTTGTAAAGGTTTTGTATTAAATAAAGAAACCGTGACCTGCACCCACCATGCTCATTAGCATTGGTATGGACAGCATTGTGTTGGTTCTTGAAGCCAGAAATGCAGTTCTTGCTGCTTTTGCTTTTTCTTCTGCTGTTGCTTCAACAATACCGAGAACTTTTTTCTGATTTGGCCAGATTAAAATCCAGACATTAAACAGCATAATAGTTCCCATCCAGGCACCTATGCCTATGGTGGTAGCATAAGCATTACCAGTTCTAAATCCTAATTCAAAAGCATCACCCAAATTACCATTCAGGTAAAGAAAGAGCGCGCCGGTTAACCAGGTGACTAGAGCTGCCCATCGAAACCACAACAAAGCTCTAGGAGCTACGTATTTAGTTATGGCAGCTGGTCCAGGACCGTCTGAGTCGGCATTAGCCTCTGCAACTGATGGAACTTGCACAAAATTAAAATAGTAAAGTAGGCCAATCCAAGCCACACCTGCAGCAACATGTAACCAAATTACTATCGAGTTTGCAGCGTTTGCCCCTGAAAGATTTGTACCTAAAGCAATTAGGACAGCCAGCACCAAGCCAGTAATTATTGTTCCTGTAATCTTATCTAATGGATTCATATTTTCACCCTCATTTCATTAATGAAGAAAAAGTATAACAATTTTGACTCACAGTCAAACTCACACATAGTTTTAAAATACTCAATATTTTCAATCGATAGAATTTATAATAAGGTGTGATTCATAATGAATAAGGAGTTTATGATGGATTTAAATGAGCGCATTAAAGGTCAATTAAACGAATTTCCTCTTTTGCTTTATATGAAGGGAACCCCTGATTTCCCTCAATGCGGATTTTCAGCAAAAGTTTGTGGCATTTTGAAAGCCTCTGAAAAGCGTTTTGCATTTGTGAATATTCTTGAGGACCATGAAATAAGAGAAGGACTTAAGACTTATTCCAATTGGCCAACATTTCCTCAGTTATACGTCAATGGAGAACTGGTGGGGGGATGCGATATTATTGAGCAAATGTTTGAAAGTGGTGAATTAGAAAAAATATTGGACGCTGTCAAATACCCTGAATAATTTTTTCTTTAGGAGAGCTTTATTTCAAATAAAAAAACAGTTTTAGTACCAGACCTTGGAGATTTCAGTGATGTAGAGGTCGTTGAAATTCTCATTAAAAAGAACGATCAACTCAAAGTTGATGACCCTATTATCACCTTAGAAACAGATAAAGCAGCCATGGATATTCCTTCACCATACCCTGGCAAGGTAGTAGAAATATTTATCCAGAAAGGCGACACAATTAACCAAGGGGATGGCCTTTGTGAAATTGATGTTGATTTATCTCATCAGCCTGTATCAGATGATCAAGAGACTATTGATGACACAACAAGAACAGAAGTCACAACTGAAGAGCAACCTGAACCTAGAAAAATCATCAAAGACACACCCACTTCAGAAGCTCCAAATGCATTGTTAAATAAGTCTTTTGCTGGGGTGCACGCCAGTCCTTCAGTTAGAAAACTTGCAAGAGAATTGGGCGTTGATCTTACTCAGGTTATTGGAACTGGATTAAAGAATAGAATACAGCCAGAGGATTTAAAATCTCATGTGAAAGCTATTTTAACAGGTGCAACATCTTCACCAGGAGGAGCATTACCTGAGATCCCGAGTATTGATCATGCAAAATATGGGCCGATAAAATCAGTTCCACTGAGTCGGATTAAAAAGATCTCTGGACCTAGATTACAGGCAAGTTGGATTAATATTCCTCATGTCACGCAACACGATGAAATTGATATCAATGAATTGGAACAAATAAGACTTGATCTAAAAGATAAAGCCAAAGCCGAGGGCTTTTCATTAACTATTCTAGCTTTTATGGTTAAGGCCGTTAGTAAAATCTTGAAAGATTTTCCTGATTTTAATTCATCACTCGACCCCGATGGAGAGAATTTAATCCGCAAGGATTATATTAATATTGGCTTTGCTGCAAACACTGATCGAGGGTTAATGGTTCCTGTTATTAAAGATGCCGACCAAAAAGATTTATTTGAGATTGCTAGAGAACTCAGTGAACTTAGTGAGTTGGCAAGAAATGGAAAAATTAAACTAGAAGACTTACAAGGCGGTACTTTTACCATATCGAGTTTAGGTAGCTTTGGTGGCACTGCCTTCACACCAATTATCAATGCACCTGAAGTCGCAATCCTTGGTGTTGCAAGGTCACAGGTAAGACCCGTTTTTATTAAAGGTCAATTTCTACCAAGAATTATTTTACCCGTATCCCTTTCTTATGATCACCGAGTAATAGATGGAGTAGGGGGTATTCAATTTACAACAGAACTGAAGAACACATTAGAAGACCCGACATCATTCTTAGATAATTTGGAAGCCTAAGATGACTAAGATTAAGATTCCAGATTTGGGTGATTTTGATGAAGTAGAGGTTGTCGAAGTTCATATAAAATCAGGTCAGTCAATCAAAGAAAATGACCCAATTATTACCTTAGAGACTGAAAAAGCGGCAATGGATGTTCCGTCGATAGTAACAGGTGAAGTAATATCAATCGATGTAAAATCAGGGGATAAGGTTTCTGAGGGTGATGTTATTGCTGAGATTTCTGTCGATACTTTAATTGAACCTGAAATAAAAGATCAACAGGATGAAGAATCTAATCATAGCGAAGCAGAATATGATTTAGCTGTTATTGGAGCTGGCCCGGGAGGTTATGCAGCTGCTTTTAGAGCTTCTGATCTAGGTCTCAAGGTTGCCTTAATAGACAGAAACCCTGTCCTAGGAGGCGTTTGTCTGAATGTTGGTTGTATTCCCTCTAAAGCATTTTTGCATGCTGCAAAAGTAATCGAAGATTCAAATGAAGCATCAAAGGCAGGAATACATTTTAAAGATCTTAAGATTGATCTGGAAAAAATGAAAGACTGGAAAGATGGAATTATTGGTGGATTAACAAGCGGTTTAAAAAACCTCGCTAAACAAAGACAAGTTGATTGCTACCAAGGAGAGGCTTCTTTTATTTCAAATCAGCAATTGCAAATATCCTCTGCAGATAAAAAGCAACAAATAACATTTAAATACGCGATCATTGCTGTTGGATCAGAGCCGGCTTCATTAGATTTTATGCCTAATGACTCTAGAGTCATAGACTCAACAGGAGCATTGGATCCAGAAAGTATTCCAAAAAAGATTTTGATTATAGGTGGCGGTATTATTGGCTTGGAGATGGCGACGATCTATTCCGCATTGGGTTCACGGGTAACAGTTGTGGAATTAATGGAAGAATTAATGACGGGAACAGACAAGGATTTAGTTAAACCGCTAGAGCGATATTTGTCTGAAAGATGTGAAGATATTTATAAATCGACAAAGGTCATTTCAGCGCAAGCTTTGGATGAAGGCATTTCTGTTACTTTTGAAAACGATGGAGCAGAACAAACTGAAACTTTTGACAAAGTTTTGGTTGCTATAGGAAGGACGGCCAATGGAAAGCTCATACATGTTGATAAGGCAGGAGTAGAAGTAAGCAATGAAGGGACTATCAACGTGGACAGGCAAATGAGAACCAACGTGGAGAATATTTTTGCTATAGGCGATGTGATTGGAGACCCCATGTTGGCTCATAAAGCAAGTTACGAAGGTAAGATAGCTGCCGAAGTGGTTGCTGGAAAGAAATCTGCAATGGATGCCAGATGCATTCCTTCAGTCGCTTATACAGATCCAGAGATTGCCTGGGTGGGATTAACTGAAAACGATTGTAAAAAAGACAATATAGAATACCAAAAAGGATTGTTTCCTTGGTCTGCAAGCGGACGTTCTTTAACTCTTGGGAGAAGCGAGGGTTTGACTAAATTATTATTTGACCCAAAATCGAAAAAAATTATAGGTGGCGGTATCGTTGGAACCAATGCTGGAGATTTAATTGCTGAGATCTCTCTTGCGATCGAAATGGATTGTGATGTCAGTGATATAGCATTAACAATCCACCCGCATCCAACTCTTTCCGAGACTGTTCCTCTAGCAGCTGAAGTATTTGAAGGAACAATTACAGATCTTTATATTAAGAATTAGCAGTCGCTTTATTTATCTGTCTTGATGTTAAGGTGTATAAAACTATAGAGATTAGGATCACCAAGGCGCAAAAATAATTCACCAAGACCAAGTTATTTCCTTCAATAAGAGCAGCAATAACAGCGTGTCCAATAGATATGCCTCCCAATTGTGAGGCAGGGATTAACACCGAATATTTTCCAGTCTCATCAACACTGGCAACCATCCCCATAAGAAATGGGCCGACAAAATTCCACGAAGTTTGAAACAAGATCGCCCTTATTGTGAAACCAAACCAATCTATGTTTCCCTGGAAACTTAGGACAATAATTATTTGTAGAATCAACGCGCAGCAAATGGCCACGCTTCTATTAATTTTTGCGGCAAAGGCGGAAGCGGTGAGTGGGCCAATAATACTGAGCCCTGTGCTTAAGAATAATGCTCTACCTATATCATCTCCGTCTAGGTTAATGCTTAGACCAAAGGGAACCAGATTATTGAAAAACGGACCAACCCCCATTTGCCAGATGATCATAACAAGCAGACATAGTAGAGGTAGAATTAGGATGCCGCTCGAGTTGTTCTCTACTGCATTATTTTCAATACTTTTTGATTCGTTGGCTAGGTTGTTAATAAAAAATACAGCAAGGAGGGCGATTATTATCGCAGGAACACACATACCTGCAATCCCGTATTTAGCTATGGTGGCAGGAACTATCAGAGCAGTTAATGACCCCATTACTACCTGTGAGGCAACGCTGTAAGCAAAATTTTTGTCAGGATTATGAGTGCTTCCAATCGCAGCAACCCCTAAGGCAAAACCGACACCGTGTCCAAATAGACCGGTGAGGAAACGAATCATAACCAAAGATTGGAAATCTGAAACTAAACTAGAGATAAGATTGCCAATAACGATAACCAAGAGTGCAAGGTAAGCTATTCTTCTCCAGCCAAATCGGCCAATCCAGAATATTCCCATAAGTGATGAAATTGACATGCCAGCAATTTCTGCTGAAGACACTAGGTTAGCCTGTGATTGAGTGAAGCCCAATTCAGAGATTATTCCTCCAACGAAAAAGGGCATTCCAAAAACCATAAAGACGCCTGCACAGCCAAGCAGAATTGCTGCGATTACCTCTGATGATTTATCGTTTGTGGTCAAAATCTTTCCTTATTTAAAAATAATTTCTTTAGATCGTTTTTATAGCATTTTGATTTTCTCGCTATCTCTTTATTATGCTACATTTGATTTTATGAATAAATCAGAAAGAGCTCAGATTGTTTTGAGCATTCTTGAAAGTAGGTATCCAGAGACTCCTATACCTCTAAATCACAAGGACACCTATACTTTGCTAATAGCAGTCATTCTTTCTGCTCAATGCACTGATGAGAGAGTTAATCAAATAACCCCTACACTTTTCAAAATGGCACCAGACCCATTATCAATGAGCCGACTTACCATTGAGCAAATATATGAAATTATAAAGCCCTGTGGGTTAGGGCCTAAAAAATCAAAAGCAATTTACGATTTATCAAATATTCTTATAAATGATTTTGATCACCAAGTCCCGAATACATTCTCAGATCTTGAAGCACTTCCTGGTGTCGGACACAAAACTGCTTCTGTTGTTATGAGCCAAGGGTTTGGGGAGCCTGCTTTTGCTGTTGACACGCACATACATAGACTTTCGCAGAGATGGGGATTAACCAAAGGCAAGAATGTTAGACAGACTGAAGCTGATTTAAAAAAGCTATTTCCTCAAGATTTATGGAATAAATTGCATCTTCAAATTATTTACTGGGGTAGAGAATATTGCCAAGCTCGAGCGTGCTATGGTCTTGAATGTGAGATTTGTAAAGAGTGCTACCCAAAAAGGACGAAACCATTT
>CAZVRH010000051.1:0-8217 GCA_964629335.1 uncultured Woeseia sp. | reverse complement strand
AGCCTCTGGGCTGAAGAGTACGATTTAGAGCTCATTGAGCTGCCTTGGGTGGCAGATCAAACAGAAGTGTTAACACCAGACCCGTTAGAGAGTCTGGAGGGACTGTTGAGTCTTGAGGACAGTGTTGAACTCGATTTCAGCGGGTTTTCAGGAGACCCTGACGATAGCGTTAATGCCATCACGGTTAAAACCAACACGGAAGCTCTACCAGAGTTCTACACAGAGATCGATTGGAAAACAATCCTTGAGGATTGGGTGTTAAGCTCTGAGTTGGGTTAAGCTTAGTTATAAGTAAACAAAAAAACGTTAAACTCTTTTGAGTATTTTCAAGATTCGAGGAGTTTTTCTAAAAAAAAATATGTTGAGACTATTAACAAGATTATATTTGGTGACAAACTGTGTATTTTTAGTTGCCGTTGATGCAGTGAATGCAGAGACAGAGGATGTAAAACCTCCTCAATTGATCATGCAAGATATTTCTGCTAATGATTTTTATAAAAATCTAGAAGAAGCAATAATGAATCATCCAATTTTTTTAGGTTCAGAAGCCTCTGTTGCTCAGAGCAGAGAGCTTGTTAATATTGCTAAATCAGCTCGACGACCCCAACTCTCTGTGCAGAGCTCCGCCACCAATAGATTGTCTAGCAGTTATGATGATAAATTAAGTTTTTTTGAAAGTTCACCAATTAAAGAAAGAGCTTCGGTTAGTGTGGTAATTGACCAACTTCTCTTTGATTTCTACGCCACCTCATACCAAATTGAACAGCAAGAAAGCACTTTATTAGCGGATCAAATACTGCAAGAACAAAAAGTCAACAACTTAGCACTAAAGATGATTACAAGTTGCTTGGATACAGCAACTTACTTTATTTTGAAAACAATGGTCTTGGACTCAGTTAATAGACATCAAGAAATTACAGATAAAATAAAAGTGAGAGTCGACAGCGGAAGAGCTCCAATGCGAGAATTATCAAGAGCCGACGCTCGTTTAGCAGAAGCGCAAGCAAAACAAGTTAACATCGACTTAAATTATCAATCGGTCTTAGCTGAATTTAAACAATTAATGCCTGACAGTAATGCTTGCATGAAAATGTTAAGCCTAGAGAAAACTTACTTAGTCATGCAACTCGATCAAGCAATCGATCAAGCCATTAACTCTAATTTAAATATCAAAGAGGCTAATCTTAGAATTAAAGCAGCTGAAGAAAATCTTTCAAGAGTAAAATCAAGTCGTTGGCCAAGACTTACTTTGAAAGTTCAAGGAGACAAATACAACCCTGATAGTTTTGGGTTTTACCCTATAACAAGAAGCTTAGATGAATACGATTTTTATGCTGGCGTTAATTTGGAGGCAGATGTCTATTCTGGCGGCAGAAAAAAATCTCAAATAAGAGCGGCGAATCAGGAATTGAATGTTCTTCTCTATGAAAAAAACTCCTTGGTTAAAACTATAAAATCAAACACTGAACGCCTGATTTCTGAATTGGAAAGTGGAGACGAACGAATTGACATCTTCCTAAAGGCTTTCACAGCTAATGAAAGAAGTCGTGATAACTTAACTCTACAATTCCAAACCTCTAATATTTCACTACTCGATTTATTACAAGCAGAGAGGGATTACTTGGAATCTTCTGAAAACATGGTGTTTAATCAACGAGCAGTCCTGTTATCAAGTTACACTCAATTAGCAATCTTAGGACGACTGCTAAACTATATCAGTGATCAAAGCGACAAAATACAATAATAAAGATCTATACTACAGCTGTAAGTCATGACGAATCATAATAAAAATCATTGGTTTTGGAGTTCAGTCTCTAACTTTAAGGCACTTTTTTTCAGAATAGGTGTCGCTGCAGTGATGGTGAATCTACTGTCAGTTGGAAGCTCTATCTTTATTATGGTCGTCTATGATCGAGTGATACCCAATGCAGCCTTCCCTTCGCTGTATGCATTAACAGCTGGGATGTTGGTGGTTTTGATCTTTGATTTTATATTAAAAAACATGCGTGCTTGGTTTATCGATCTAGCGGCACAGCAAATTGACTTAACCGTAGGTGAGGATATTTATAAAAGAGTTCTCGAAGCGCCACTAGATGAAGTCTCAGGATCTATTGGGGGACTGGCTAATACCATCAGAGGATTTGACCAAGTCAGAGAGTTTTTTACCTCAGCAACCCTGGCTCTTGTGGTTGATCTGCCATTTGTTTTCCTGTTTGTGTTTGTCATCTACCTTATATCTGGACCACTCGCAATCATTCCCTTCATGGCAATACCGATTGTCATCGGCATCGGCTTATTAGTTCAACCCTTTATCGCAAAACATGCTGAAAAAGCCATGGAGGTAGGAAAAAATAAACACGGTTTAATTATTGAAAGTTTATCCGGAATAGAAACCATTAAGACAATTGGCTCCTCAGACGTTTTTCTCTCACGTTACAAAGACACTGTGGAAGGCGGCGCTGAGTCAGGAAGAATGTCTAAAGTTTTTTCACAATTGGCCACAAATTCGGCGTCATCTGCACAATTGCTCTGTTTGGTTTTCATTGTTTTTTATGGAACCTTCCTGATTGATGAGGGCGTGGTTTCAATGGGCGCGATGGTTGCAGCGGTGCTTCTCTCCTCAAGAGCTCTTGCACCGTTAGGGTTAATTGCCAACCTTTTTGGGCGACTCAATAACACCAAAACTGCCTACAATGAATTGGATCAATTAATGCAGAAAGTGGATACTGGTCAAGCAGATAAATTGGGGATCAAAGTAGAGTCTTTAGGGCAAATTGTTTGGTCTAGAGTCGGATTTAATTATCCAAATGCAAGCGTCCCTAGCCTTGTTGAAATCAATGCAACAATCAACCCAGGAGAGAAAATTGCGATTATGGGAAGAAACGGCTCCGGGAAAACGACTTTAATCAAATTATGCACGGGAATCATTCTACCAACTCAAGGAGTGATTACATTCGATAAACTTGCAGTGAATGAAATAGATTCAAAGACCTTGCATTCAAAGATTAGCGTGGTTCTTCAAGACATCAATTTGTTTGCAGGGACTATCAGAGATAACATATTGATGGGCAGAGATGGAATTAATGATTCAATCTTAATGCAGGCTATAGATTGCAGCGGTGTCAATGACTTTTTGACTAAAATACCTGGAGGACTGGATGCAATATTAATGGACCGAGGTCAGTCCTTGTCTGCTGGTCAAAGGCAGGCGATAGCCATTGCTAGGGCTCTCATTAATCAACCGGAAATTCTACTCATGGATGAACCAACCGCGGCACTCGATTTGAATTCTGAACAAGCCTTTGTTAAAAAATTAAAGCCCTTAATTGAAGACAGCACCTTAATTGCTGTGACACATCGGTTACCGGTGTTGGAGTTGGTTGATCGCATCATTGTTCTTGCTGATGGCAAAATAGCAATCGATGGACCTAAAGAAGATGTCTTAGAAAAACTAAAAGCCAAACCATGACTGAGCAATACACAAAAGCCATTAAAAAAGCAGATCTGATTCTCTACACAACTGTATTATTTTGGGTCTCATTTTTTATATGGGCATATTTTGCCTCTCTAGAAGAGGTGACCAGAGGTCAAGGAAGAATTATTGCCTCCTCTAAAATTCAGATAATCCAGAATTTAGAGGGAGGTATTATCAAAGATATTCTGGTCAAATCAGGAGACATAGTTGAAAAGAATGATCCTCTTATCCAGCTCGATACCACTAGGTTTAAGTCCGAACTCTCAGCATTGGAAAAGGAAAAATCAGCGGCTCAGAATAACCTTAAATTATTGGAAGAAGAGCGAGAGATTTTAACCCCTTTAGTTGAACAGGGTGTGGAATCCAGGATGGAGTTAATCCGCCTCTTACAAAGAATTTCTGATGCTGAAACGCAACTTATGAAAGCGGAAGAAACACAACCTATCCTGGAAGACCGGCTTTTCAGATCAAGCGTAAAAGCCCCGATGGAAGGCATTGTGAACAGACTTCTGGTTAACACGACTGGCGGCGTTGTCCAACCAGGAGAGCCTTTACTGGAAATTGTCCCAATTGAAGATGATTTACTTATAGAGGTAGAAATCAGCCCCAAAGACATTGCTTACGTGATCAACGGGCAACAAGCAATAATAAAACTCACCGCTTTTGATTTTGCCAAATTTGGCTCGCTCAATGGTGAGGTGATCAATGTTGGCGCAGACTCAATACAAAAAGAGGATGGAAGTATCTGGTATATTTGTCAAATTGCAGTCGATAGAGATGGATTGACCTCTCTTGGGAAAACAATAACAGTCTTTCCTGGTATGGTTGCTCAAGTGGATATCATAGGCGGTGAAAAAACCATTATGGAATATCTAACAGAACCGGTGACGAAAATTGCAAACGAGGCGTTTAGAGAACGATAGGGATATAGGTCAACAGAATAAGGAATTTAAACTATTCACTCAATGGTCGTGCGTTTCCTTGAGGTCTTTCTCAATATCTTCATGATCTCCAACCATGATATGGCTCCTACTCTTTGTAACGTATTTTTCCAACAACGGGATAAATAAAAGAGGCAATAATCCACCTAACACGATACCAGCTGTCCTGGCCCTCATGGTGGGATCTATTATCGCCGCTATTAGATCAGCGATAACGTGAGCTAGTGAGGCTCCAATAATTCCGGCTATATATCCTTTGGTGATATTTTTTAACAGTCGGTTAATGCTCCATCCAGTGTAAAATCCAAGGATGACCAAACTCACATGCACAACTCCAAAAATGAAACCTGGTAAGATATTTCCATCTTGTATTAATCCTAGATTTTGAAATATTGGTTCCATAGATTTTATTTATCAAAAATTACTTTATTCAGTTAATATTTAAACCCATGACTAAATACTATCCCTTATTACTCTTTATTTCCTTGTTTATTTGCCCTTCATCAAGCCTAGGAAATGGCATTGATTATCCTTTGTCAAACAAGTCCGATGTTGAGGATGATTACCATGGTTATTTAATTAAAGATCCTTATAGAGATTTAGAAAATCTTGATTCTGCTGACACTAAGCTCTGGATTAGGAATCAGAATATCTTTAGCCAATCTTTTCTGAAACAAATAAATCAACAACAAGAGTTTAAACAAATATTGGAAAATATTTTCGACAAAGAAAGTCAGTCCATTCCTTTTAGAAAAAAAACTAAATATTTCAGCTGGTACAACAATGGCTCATGGCAACAAAGTAAACTGTTTTATTCAAACAATCTTAATTCGATTAAAACACTTTTGTTGGATCCTAATGTTTTATCGAAAGATGGAACAATATCGATTGGGTCAGTATCTATTAGTCCAAATGCTGAATTAATTGCTTATTCAATTTCTGATGGGGGCTCAGATTGGAAAACTTGGAAAATTAGAAATATAGACACTAAAAAAGATTTACCCGACACCATTAAGTGGTCGAAATTTAGCGGAGCTGAATGGGCTAAAGATAACTCAGGCTTTTACTACTCCAGGTATTCGGAGCCCAAAACCGGTGACGAATACGAAGAGCTGAACCGCAATCAGACACTGTTCTTTCATTCCATTGGTGAATCTCAGAGCAATGACAAACTCATATACGAACGTCCAGATAAACCAGAATGGGGCTGGGGCACAACTGTAACAGAAGACGGTAGTTATTTATTACTCTCAGTCAGCGAAGGCACCGACGAAAGAAATAGAATCTTTTATCAAGATTTAAAAACTGAAAATAATTCTTTCATTGAGCTGATTCCAGAATTAATAGGCCAGTTTATTTTTCTTGGAAATATCGGTTCAGAATTCTTGTTTTTTACAGATTTTAAAGCTCCGAAAGGGACAATCATCTCTATCAATATCAATAACCCCCAAAAAACAAATTGGAAAACACTGGTAGCTGAAGCTGATGATGCTTTAACTCGTGTTGAATTATTAGATAACTATATTTTGTGTCAATATTTAAAGGATGTGTCTAGTGAAATTCTTCTTTTTAATAAAAAAACCTTTTCTAAGAAAAAAATAAGTTTTGACAAGAAAGGGATTATTTCTGGAATCACCACTACCCAGGATTCTGATGTTTTTTATTTTTCCTTTACAAATTACATCCAACCAAATGAAATCTACCAATACAACGCTACAAATGACCGAATCAATCTTTTATGGAAAAAACAAGTTCCTGACTATAAGCCTGAAGACTATCTTTCCAAGCAACTTTTCTATCCCAGTAAGGACGGCACTTTAATCCCAATGTATATCTCATATAAGAAAGATATAAACCTAGATCATAATACACCCCTACTGTTATATGGTTATGGCGGCTTTGATATCTCGATTCTCCCAAACTTCAGAGAACGTTATCTCGCTTGGATGAAGATGGGTGGCATGGTTGCAGTACCTAATCTTAGGGGTGGTGGCGAATACGGTGAAGAATGGCATCGCCAAGGAATGTTAGACAATAAACAAAATGTTTTTGACGATTTTATTGCTGCAGCTGAATACCTGCATAGAGAAAAACTGTCAAGACCGGGGCGAACTGTTATTGAAGGGAGATCAAACGGTGGGCTCTTGGTCGGAGCCACTATGCTTCAAAGACCGGATTTGTTTGGTGTAGCCCTTCCAGGTGTCGGGGTCATGGACATGTTACGATTTAATAAATTTACGATTGGTTGGGCTTGGGAAAGCGATTATGGGTCGCCGGAAGATAAACAAGGATTTGAAACCTTAGTGCAATATTCTCCTTATCACAATATAGAGATGGGCGAATGCTATCCACCGACATTAGTTACAACTTCAGAACTTGATGATCGTGTGGTTCCCTCCCATTCTTATAAATTCACAGCTAGGTTACAAGAGGCACAAAATTGCCAAAATCCTATTTTAATAAGAATTGAGACGAGAGCTGGTCACGGTGCAGGCACACCAAGAGATAAAACCATCAATTACATTTCTGATGTTTATGGGTTTGCTTTTCATTATTTATTACAAAATTAGTCAAGATTTCATATCATTAGATGGAGAAAATTAAAGAAACATGAAAAAAATTATTTTAAGAACGCTGGTGCTGATTATAGTAGGTGGAATTGCCTATAACTATCTCCTGAAAGATGATTCAGAGGTTACCTATGGCATTACGGTTGACGGGGTTGATATAGATACAATTGATATGCACCTTCACACTGGAACCTGGGAGGCCCTGACAGAACCCTACAAAGAAAGATACTCTGAACGGGTTCCAAAACCATTTAAATTTCTAATGAGTAACCTTTTGGGTAAAGGTTTAACCTCAGAAGGTATTCTCAAACAAATGGATAGTGCAGGTATAAGACGAGCCGGTGTGTTTGCTGTCTACAGTCCTGACACAACTGGTATTGCTAACAATGAATTTTTGTATGAACAAATAAAAGATCAACCTGAAAGAATGTTTGGGTTTTATAGCATCAGAACTGATCATTGGAATATTAATGCTGGAAAAGAACTAAAAAAATTGGAATCTGACCTCATTAAGTACAATGCTCATGGTATTAAGCTGGCCCATGCCCATCAACAAATGAGATTGGATGACCAGCGTTTTGATGGCATATATGAGATTGCTGGAAGACTTGATAAACCCATTTATATTCATACCGGAACCAGCCCTAACCCCTACACCAGACTAGAGCCTCCTTATGTTGATCCATTGTATTTAGAAGCATCCATTGTTAAATACCCAGACACTAAATTTATCTTAGGTCACACTGGTTATGATAGTTTCCGAATCGAGTTAACCTATCTTAGATCCTGCATAGAACTGGCGAAGAAATACGACAACGTTTATTTTGAACCGGGAGCTCTAGGTGCTAGAAAAGCTTCAGAAGTACTTCCTGAATATCTTAAGATCATTAAAGAAGAAGATCTAATCGATCGGGTCGTGTATGGTTCTGACGGTCCTCAATTCCCTGGTTACACAGCCAGCCATTTGGAAAACTTCATTGAAGCCATGGAAGCTAATCAATACTCTCCCATAGAAATGAAGTTAATTCTTCAAAGTAATTTTGAGACGTTATTTAACCTCTAGAAGATACTCATCTATTCGCTCTTCAAGAACAGCCAAGGGAAGTGCTCCTTGACTCAATACGACATGATGGAATTCTTTAATATCAAACTCATCTTCAAGTTGATTTTTTGCCCTCTGTTTTAGTTCGAGAAGTTTTAATTGTCCGATTTTGTAGGCAAGTGCTTGGCC
>CAZVRH010000050.1:3702-8484 GCA_964629335.1 uncultured Woeseia sp. | reverse complement strand
CGTGGGTGCAACTCATCAGGTTAATCAAAAAGATTTCAATGTAGGTGAGATGAATTCTTTTCCTGGTGCCACTCCAACGTTCTTTTTCGCGCCAACACAGGCACAAAAGAGAACAGAAGAATGGGGTTCGGGTGAAGTGCAGAAACGAATTGGAATAAGCTTAAAAGAATTTCAAAAATATAGTGATGAATGGATGAAAACTCAAAGATTAAGTGGCTTTGAAAATATTAAGTCTACTTTCAATCAACTTGTTAGCGGCAATATAAAGCCTAATCAGGGCTTAATACTTTCTCCATTGCCAGAAATAAAATAATCCAATAATTTATTTGGAGAATCAAAGGCCAAATCATAACTGCCAAGACTCCTATCATCAAACCAGTTTGCAGCTATAGAAACGATACCCAATTCATTTGCAGCATCGATATCAATTTGGCGATCACCAACAGCGTAAGAAAAGGCAAGCTTAATGTTATGCTTTTCAAGCATCTGTTGATATTTGGTTCTCTTTTGATAAGCAGTTTTTCCAGCATTACAAATAGGGTTTTGAATACAATAATCTGTTTTATCCCCGGAACATTCATTCATTCTATCTAGAACCTTATTTACATAATCTTCTTGTGCCGAACTAACCACCATGATCTTCCAGTTATAATGATTCAAACTAATAATCAGCTTAATAATCTCTGTTGAAATCTTAAGCTGCTTTACTTCTTCATAAACTTTTTGCCACTGTCTGCTATCTCTCAATGATTCAAAATCTGAAGTGTCAACCAGCGTTTGGTCGAGGTCAAAAATAATTCCTTTTTTTTCTTCGAAGAGCACTGGATTAAAGAAGTGTTTTCTGTTTCGGCTCTACCGTATCTAGTGATTTGGAATTCTGTTTCAAATCTTCCAGAAAATTGTCAATTGATGCCTCATCCCAGATGGGAGTGACACCCTTGTCGATCAGTTTCCTATTGCCCTTGATGGATGTAAGGTCATGAAACTTATCAGGGTGATCCAGACAGGCCACTTGTCTATTCTGCTTTTCAGCAAAATGGACCGTATGCATGGAGCCACCGTTCAGTGAAGTTTCGATAACCATAACACCTAGACTAACGGCACTCTGTAATCGATCTCTTTCTACAAAATAACCTCTTTCTATAGGAGTGTTAGGGGGATATTCACTGAGCAGGCACCCTCCTTTATCAATGATCTGATTTGCAATTTCAGTATGCTGAATGGGGTGGACCTCGTTTAACCCATGTGCAAGAATCGCAACAGTTTTACCATTATGTTCCAATGTACTTTTATGAGCCTCGATATCACAGCCAATAGCTAAGCCGCTGATAACACAAAAGCCCGATTCTATAGATTTTCTAGCAATACTTGATGCAAACTTTAATCCTGTTGCCGTTGGCTCTCGAGTCCCAATGATTGCTATGGTAGGCATATCCAGTACTGATGTATTGCCCAAAGAAAAAAGGAGAAGTGGGGCTGAGGGGATTCCTGCATATCTTCTAACCCAACTACGATCATCATCTGAAGCAATATAATCGATATTAATTCCTTTTACAGAACAACTCTCCATGATTCTAACAGCTCTATCCATTGCAATTTCAAGATTTTTCTTAGTTACTTCTGGAAATTTTCTACTGCTTAGTGAAGAGAAATTATTTATTGCATCAAAAACCTTTTCAGCGTCAGTTGGAATCTGCTGCATACTGCTAATAACCTCGCTGACTTTTGCTTTACCGAAGCCTTTCAGCTCAAGCATAGCTAAACCCAATTTTATTTTTTTGCTAATCATTTTCTTCGTTTTGTCTTCCCTAAAGCTAAAAGCATGATATTTTTAAATCCATTACTTATAGCAATTTTCCTGCAGGCTAAGAGGACGCTTCCAGTTGTAGTGACATCATCAATAATAAGAAGAAAACTTCTGTTATCAAGTTTCTCTTGTTTATCTTTTCCTACAACATAGGAATCTGCCTTCAAATTAATCGATATTGAGCTAAGATGTTGTCTAATCACTCTAGTTTTTCTTGGTATAGAAGAATGCCTTAAAAAAGCACTAGGTGAAACTCTGCAAATATCCTGCAATAAAAAAGTACTTACATGGAGTGCATGATCTTTATGAATTATCTTTATCAGTTCCAATAATCCTGTTTCAATATTTTCCTTATTACTGCTCGGTACATGAGTTATTGTTAGTTTGGTTCTATAAAGACCTTCGGCATGAATGATTTTTACAATGGCGTCCATGATAGGAGCATAGAATTTAGCAATATCAGTCTTTTTCTTATCCTTTAGACCAATAATCGATTGACTGAATAAATCGCTCCTTCCACCTTGTAAATATGAAAGATAGTCTCCTAGAGAAAAAATCCCCCTTTCGTCACATTGGAATGCAGAATATCTAGATATATCAATGTTATCACTCATTACCTATTATCAACTTTTTCCAATACTTCCAGTAATATTTCTATAGCATCAATAATATCATCTCTTTTTTGGTACTTACCAAAACTAAAGCGAATAACGCTATTGATGTCTTTAGACACAATACCAATAGCACTTAGCACATGGGATGGTTCAGGAATTCCACTAGTACAAGCTGAACCAGTTGAAACAGCTAACTTCGGTTGCATAGTAGATATTAGGTCTTCAGCTTCATATCCACCAAAACAAATAGATAAATTACTAACATGTCTATCATCTAAGTTAGGCCCAATTAACCTGATTCCATCTCTTTCATTCATACACTTCTCATAAAATAGATTCCTTAATTCAGCAACATGTGACCTTATCTCTTCCCTCTCTGATTCTATAATCTCTGTAGCTATTCCAAAACCAACACAAAGTGGAGTAGGCAATGTTCCAGATCTTAAACCTTGTTCTTGGCCGCCACCCCAAAAGATTGGTTGCAAGCTAGTCTCAAGCCCATGTCGAACATAGAGTGCACCGATACCTTTAGGTCCATAGATCTTATGGGCTGACAAACTTAATAGGTCTATATTTGACTGCTTAACATCAATCCTTTTTGTGGTCATTGATTGCGCAGCATCCGAATGAAAAATAACTCCTTTTTGCTGACAAAGTGCAGTAATTTCATCAATAGGTTGAATCGTGCCTATCTCATTATTAACATCCATTATTGATGCCATAAGAACAGTGTCATCGAGTTGTTGTTCTATAAAATCTAGATCAACCAAGCCTATTTTATTCACAGGAATTTCTATCACATTAATCCCTTGTTCGGACAAATATCGAGCTGCTGAAAGAATGCATTTATGTTCTATTGAACTGACTAATATTTTGTTCCGTTGTTGGTTATTCTTTAAGGCTATGCCAAGCATGGCGAGATTATTAGATTCAGTCGCACCTGAAGTAAAAATAATTTCAGACGGGTCTGCGTTAATGCTCAAAGCGATCTGCTCTCTTGCCGTTTCAATCGCCTCGTTAGACTCCCATCCCTTGAAATGTTGATGTGAGTGCGGGTTGCCAAACTTGTCTTTAAAGTAAGGTTCCATAGCATCATAAACCCTGCTCGATAATGGTGTTGTGGCCTGATAATCAAGGTAGATTTGATTGTGGTTTGTCATATAATTCAAGTGCTCTACTGGAGAATTTCTCCAGATTGACGGAGTGATATAAGTCTCATACAATTGTAACTGGAGATACTCTCCAGGTAAACAAGCATGACAAGAAATAAACTAGATAACGAACAATATAAACCTTCTTTTTCAGGCCATGAAACATTCCCTCTCAAATACGGTTGGCTGAAAAAAGTTTACGATGCTGTGGCATCAAGAGAAATTCACAACGGGTCAGATGAAAACCCAAATCTCTTTAAATCAGATGAAGCCATAGCTATTTTTGGCGTTGGTAAAAATATGGTTATTTCTATGAAACATTGGGCATTATCGACAGGAATAATCTTAGAAGGAGAAAAAGGAAAACCTATAATATCTGTTTCTGACTTGGGTCAATTTCTCTTTGGAAAAGATGGCAGAGACCCCTACATGGAAAATCCCAACACGCTATGGCTGTTGCATTGGATTCTAACTAGAAACCCAAAAAAAACTCTCAATTACTATATTTTTAATCTATATAACAAGCCTAGCTTTAGTAAAGAAAGTCTAAAAAATGCTGTGAATACACTCCTTTTGGAGCATCCAAATTGGAGAGAGAGCTCTAAGACAACCATTGGAAGAGATATTGATTGCCTGATTGGCTCATACAGCAACAAAACGATTAATAAGAAATTATCTCATGAGGATTCTATTGAATGTCCCTTTGCAGAATTATCATTAATTGTTCGACAAAATCAGACTGATTTCAGAATTACAAGAACACGAAGAAACACTTTAGATGATGCTGTTTTTGTTTACGCTTTGATTGATTTTTGGGCCAAGTATTCATCAGCTCAAACGATCACATTCGAAACTATTCTGCACAGTGAAGGCTCTCCTGGAAAAGTGTTTTGCTTAAGCGAAGATGATTTATCAGAACGCATCATTCAACTCGAAGAAACCACAAAAGGCGCACTGGTCTGGAGTCAATCAGCTGGCTTAAGACAAGTTATCGCAAAAAAATCTATTCAAGAGATTACTGCCTTTGATTTTATCAAGAAGGTATATCAATAAATGCTGTTATCAAAGACAGTTAAAGTTGCTCCAAGATTCCAAAGGGCCGTCAGAATTGATACCGATTTTGGTGATAGCACAGCATTGGAGGGTTTTATTTGTCCTGAGTCTTCAAAACAATCCTTGCAACAAATCTGTGGCCATCTAAACAAGACAG
>CAZVRH010000050.1:0-3602 GCA_964629335.1 uncultured Woeseia sp. | reverse complement strand
TGGCGGTTTGGTTTTAATTCTTGATGAAATGGGCAAATTTCTTGAGCACGCAGCAACAGAAAAAGATCAAGATATTTATTTTTTCCAAGAGCTTGCTGAATTAGCCTCAAGAAGTAATGGCCGATTGATTGTGATTGGTATTTTGCATCAAGCTTTTGAACAATATGCAGGGGCACTAACTAAACAATCAAGAGATAATTGGGCAAAAATACAAGGCAGGTTTATTGATATCCCAATTAATATTGCAGGAGAAGAACAAATTGAGCTCATTTCAAAAGCCATTGAAAACCAATCCATACCAAAACGGCATAAGACCCTTGCCAATAAGATTGGCGAGAGTATTTTGCAGGCTAAGCCCGGGGTGTCAAGTGAGATTAAAAATGCTCTAGTAAACTCTTGGCCTTTACATCCCATTGTAACTTCATTGCTTGGACCTATTTCAAGAAGACGTTTTGGTCAAAATCAACGAAGCATTTTTGGCTTCCTTAATTCAGCTGAACCTATGGGGTTTCAAGATTTTATCAATAACACAGAAGACAAAAATTCCATCTATAACCCAAGTTATTTTTGGGAATATCTTAGATCTAATCTTGAGCCAGCAATCCTGGCTTCAGCTGATGCTCATCGATGGTCTCTAGCGATTGATGCGGTCGAAAGAGCAGAGAGCTCGGGAGCTGATGATGATCATTTGGATCTTTTAAAAATAATTGCATTGATTAATGTTTTTTCTGAAAGATCTGGACTTGAAGCAACCATTGAGCTTTTAACTAAAAGCCTCCAGGGAGTGACTAAATCAAAAGTTCAACGATGTCTAGACGATCTTATTAAGTGGTCAACAGTAGTCTATCGTAAACATCTCAGGTCATTCGCCCTGTTTGCAGGTAGTGATTTTGAATTTGAAGCAGCGTTCAAACAAGCACAAGAGAGAAAGCCGGTTGAAAGTAGCTTTTCTGCGATTCACCACACCATTCAACTTAAACCAGTTCTGGCTAAACGTTTTTATGACAACCAAGGCTCACAGCAATGGTTTGATCTTTCTATTGTGCCACTCAGTGAAATCGATAATGTTTGTGCAGAAAAACCGAAATCAGGGTCTGTCGGTCAATTCTTATTCGTCCTTAATGACACCAATGAATCTCAAAAGAGGATGCAAGAATCGTGTAAAAAAATCAGTGATACTCCGTATGAATGGATCAATGTAATCGGTTGTCCAACGAAAAATAATAGACTTAATGACTACGCTGAAGAATTGAGTGTCTTGGAGCACATGTGGAATGAATTTCCAGAGCTATCAAATGATTCTGTGGCAAGACGAGAGATCGAGTATCAAAGCGAGCTGATTGAATCAATGTTACAAGTGGAATTCCAAAAAGTATTTGCCGAAACTATGTGGTTTGAGTCTGGCAAAAAATCCAAGCCTATAAGAGATACCCATGATCTTTCCATCGCTGCCTCTAAGCTTATTTCCCATCAACTTACTCAATCTCCTATTATCAAGAATGAGTTGGTCAACCGTACAAAGCCATCCGGTTCTGCCATTAGTGCCATCAAAAAGCTTCTTAAGCAAATGGTTTTATTTGAAGGGGATGAACGGCTTTTAATAAAAGGGCATCCGGCAGAATGGGGTATTTTTCAATCAGTCTTGGTTAACAATGATTTATACAAAAAAACAAAAGGTCATTGGTCTTTTTGCTCTCCTCAAAAGAGTGATAAAAGTAATTTGTTTCCTGCATGGAAAGCCGGCTTAGACCACCTGAAAAAAAATCAAAAAGGGAACCTACCTATAGCAGAGATTTATAAGATTTGGTCTGCCCCACCCTTCGGGATTAAAAAAGGTCTGCACAATATTTTAATGGTGGCACTGATCTTATCAGAGAAACAAAACATTGCGTTTTATCGTGAACATATTTTCCAATCCAATTTCTCCGATCTTGATATTGATTATTTAACGAATGATCCAAACAGTATCCAGTTACGGTGGATGGATCTTGATGAGTCTTCGAAAAATGTACTCTCCAATATGACCGCCCTAGTTGAAGAACTGACCGAGGATGAACTGCATAATGCAGACCCACTATCGGTTGCAAGAGCTTTAATTGGAGTCTTTGATGGAATTCACCCCTCTACATACCGAACTCAAAGATTATCCAACGCAACAAAAAAAATAAGAGCCATCTTCAAAAAGGCAAACGACCCAAATAAATTTCTATTAGATGATTTACCTCTCTCATTTCAAGACATAAAGAATTTAGACAGTGAAGTATATGCCATTGAGGTCACTGCTAAAATTAAAGACGGGCTTAATGAAATGATCTCTTTTTATCCAGACTGGATTGCAAAACTAAGAACCCAGATATTCGATCTCATTCAAGTCTACTCAAACTCACAAAGTTCCATTAAAGAACTTAGAAATCGGGCTCTAAATATCGGGGGTGTATCCGGTAATCCACGTCTTGAAGCTTTTATTCTAAGGTTACAAGCTTTTGAAATACAGGGATCTTCGATGGATGAAATCGCTAGTCTGAGCATTAATAAACCGACAAAAGACTGGGTGGATAATGATTTTGATCAAGCATCAATTGAGCTAGCAAATCTATCTCAAGAGTTTATTCGTCTGGAATCATTAGCTTTTGTCAAAGGGAGAAAAACTAATCAAAGCTCCCTGGCTATCATTGTTGGAGACAACGGTAGAAATAGAATTCAACAAGATAATTTCCTGATATCCAAAAAGGACAAAAACAAAGCCAATAAAATTAAAAAAGACATTCAATCCTTACTCAAAAAAGAACAATATCCTAGGAAAATTATGCTCTCTGCTCTCTCTGATGCAGCAATTGATTTGATGGTTAAAAATGGAGCAAAGAAAAAGAAATGAGTGAACAAGAGCGACATGTACTAGGACTGTCTGGGGGCAGAGACAGTGCTGCATTGGCTGTCTATATGCGGCAAAACTACCCAGACATTGATGCAGAATATTTCTTCACCGACACCGGCAAAGAACTGCCTGAGGTGTATGAATTCTTAGTCAATTTGGAAGGTTTTCTTGGCAAAACTATTCTCCGGTTAAATCCAGATAGGGATTTTGATTTTTGGCTGAAACAATATAATAATTTCCTGCCCTCGCCCCAAGCTAGATGGTGCACGCGTCAGATGAAAATTAAGCCATTTGAAGACTGGGTCAAACCGATGCTTGATGAAGGTGCAACTGTCTATAGTTACGTGGCTATTCGCAGTGATGAAGAATACAGAGAAGGATATTCCTCTAAAAAAGACAAGCTGATTGTTAAACTGCCATTAAAAGATGACGGTGTCGATAAAAAAGGGGTTATGGATATTTTAGACTCAGTTGGCTTGGGGTTACCAAAATATTATGCATGGCGAAGCCGAAGCGGGTGCACCTTTTGCTTTTACCAAAGAAAGATTGAATGGGTTAATTTAATGGATAAACACCCTGAAGCTTTTGAAGAAGCTAAAAGTTATGAAAAACAAGCGTTAGAAAATCAATCGCCCTTCACATGGACATTAAAAGAATCCCTAGAAGAACTCTCACAACCTGAGCGAGTTGAAGAAATCAAGGTTGAGTATTTAGAAAGACTAGAGAA
>CAZVRH010000049.1:1618-8736 GCA_964629335.1 uncultured Woeseia sp. | reverse complement strand
TCTATTTCCATCTTTTTGCAATAGTTGGCCACATACTCATCTTCTGAGGGTATCCCTGTATTCTCAAGGTTGATTCCAGCAAGGCCTGGGGTAATACCAATTTGTGGGATATGCCAATTCATGCACTGATACGCTAAATCAGCGTAGGGATGACCAATAGTGGAGAGTTCCCAATCGAGAAGAGCCAGCATTGTTTCTTCTTGAGCATCAAAGATCATGTTATAGAGTCTGTAATCACCATGAACAATTGAGATTAAACCGTCATCCTCAGGTATTGTTTTTTCCAACCAAGTGATTAATGACTCTACTTCTGGGTAAGTTTCCGTTTCCGCAGCTCGGTATTGTTTGAGCCACCTTCCTACTTGACGCTCAAAATAGTTTCCAGGTTTTCCAAAGTCTAAGAGGTTTGCTTTTTCGACATCAATCTTATGCAGCTCTGCCATGATAGCGACCGTTTCTTCGTAGACCTTTATGCGTTTGTTTTCGTCAAGCTCTGGAAGAGTTGGATCCCAAAAAATTCTTCCATCAACAAATTCCATTACATAGAAAATCGTTCCAATGATGCTTTCGTCACTACATAAAAAAACGGTTTTAGGAACCGGCACCTTTGTTGCTTCAAGCGCCTTAATAATTCGATATTCTCTATCAACAGCATGAGCAGAGGGCAGTAATTGGCCGGGTGGTTTTTTTCTTAAAACGTACTTTTTATCAGCTGTTTCCAATAAGTAAGTTGGATTTGACTGTCCGGTATTAAATTTTTTGGAGGTTTGAATCCCAGTGAATTCATCTAACTGCTGGGTCAAATAATCAGAGAGTTTTTCAATATCAAGGGTGTGAACACTATCATTCATTCAATCTCTTAAACCCTTCCAGCATCAATGATTTCTTTTTGTTTTAGTATTTTTTTAGCTAACGAGGCTAAGTGCACTTCGTCAGGACCATCAGCTAATCTAAGTGTTCTGGCTCCAGCATAAGCTTCAGCAAGGAAATAATCTCCAGAAACCCCTCCTGCGCCATGTATTTGTATAGCTCGATCTAACACATTACAAGCCATCCTCGGGCCAACCACTTTGATCATACTAATTAAATCGCTGGCTTTTTTGTTGCCGTAGCGATCCATTTTGTCAGCGGTCATAAGGGTTAGCAGTCTGGCCTGTTCTATCTCGCTTGCTGAGAGGGCGATACTTTCTCTCACGGAGCCTTGTGCACTTAACGGTCTTCCAAAGGCTATTCGGTTTTCTGCTCTTTCACACATCATCTCTAGGGCACGTTTTGCCATTCCGATCAATCTCATACAATGATGAATTCTGCCTGGCCCAAGTCGGCCTTGTGCTATTTCAAAGCCCCTGCCTTCACCCAAAATAATGTTTTCTTTGGGGACTCTTACGTTATCGAAGCTTATTTCAGCGTGACCAAAGGGCTGATCAATATAACCGAAGACTGATAATGGTCGTATGATTTCAATACCTTCTGCTTCCATGGGGACCAGTATCATTGATTGCTGTTTATGTCGATTTTGGTTTTCTGGATCTGTTTTACCCATAAAAATAATAATCTTACATGCCTCATTCATAGCTCCTGAGCTCCACCACTTCCTGCCATTAATCACATATTCATCACCGTCTAAAACTATAGGGGATTCTATATTAGTAGCGTCTGAAGAGGCGACTTTGGGCTCAGTCATTGAAAAACAGGATCGAATCTCGCCACTGAGAAGCGGGGTGAGCCATTGTTCTTTTTGTGACTCCGAACCGTAACGATCAAGAACCTCCATGTTACCTGTATCAGGGGCATTGCAGTTAAAGACTTCAGAAGCAAAAAAGACCCGACCCATTATTTCTGCTAATGGTGCATATTCTAAGTTAGTTAGCCCAGCACCACGCTCCGATTCAGGTAGAAACAAATTCCATAGGCCAGCGTTTTTTGCCTTCTCTTTAAGCTCGCTCATTAATGGAGGTGATTTCCAGATATCGTCAGTCGTTTTAAAATGCTCTCTATAGGCTTCTTCATTTGGATAGATGTGTTCATCCATGAATGCATTAAGTCTACCCATCAGATCAAGAACTTTTTGAGTGTGATTAAAATCCATGTTTACTTCCTTATCTCTCGTTCTATTAAATTATAATAATTCTTTGTGGCGGAGAGAATATCTGGATTAAGCTTGACCTTTTTTTTATTGATTTCCAAGTCTTCCAGTGACCTCCAACCCTTTGACAGTGTTCTCCAAGGTACCTCATCTTCAGTTAAAAGTCTTTCTGCTTCAAATTCTTGAAAGTCCATTATAATTTTTGGGTCACAACCCAGGTGTTCAGAGCCAAGGATTCTCTTTGCAAAATCGATCAATCTTGGATCATTCATTTGTTGCATGATCTCTATTCTTTTTTCTGCATTGTTTGTTTGCAAAAAAGCATCACTTAACAAACGATCATTATTATCTATGAACTGAGTATATATTTGAGATTCAGAATAATCAGGATTTTGCCATTCAGGCCGCTTTCGACTATTAATGTCACAGGCCATCACAACATTTTCTTTGAACCCTAAGTTGTCTTGTACAATTTCAGCTCTTCTGTTGACTTCATCCAGGGGTAAACCATTTTTTTCAGATAACTCGGGAGGTAAAATAACCGGGCTAGAGTTTGATTTGATGGTAAAAAAAGGCGAACCTTTTCGATTGATTTTAGGAGCGATTTCTTCTGCTGTCATAAAGATATAATCGGCGGGGTCATAAGCAAGATCAAAGTGGATAAGATTGTTTGAATAGCTCGGGTCTTCACAAATAAAAGTTGGGGTTCTTTTTACAGCCAGTCTCTCTTTATATTTGACTTCACCATAATTGAAAAACAACTGTTTTGTCATAAGATTGATGGCTCTTTTTTTATTACCAGAAGCAACGGCAGAGAAGAAAATGATGGGGGTATTTTCTTCAAACAACTTAGCAAGTTTTAATAAGACTTTTACATCATCCAGAGCAGCATGCGCGTCTCCCGGGTCTATGCCGTTAGCGATTGCAAGTAATTCTTGTTTTAGAACTAATGTACCAGTTATATCCTTGTGAAAAGCTATGGAATTTGGATCAAAGCAATAAATAGCCTGAGCAATCTTATAAAGATCAATATGGATACGGTCGTCTGAGGTGTTTGATAAAAGGTAAGGGTTAATTAAAGAGGAAAAAAAAGAATGCCTTAGAATTATAAGGTCGTAAGCAGCACCGTTGTACGTCGCAATAATTTTTTCAGGATGGTTTTTTAAATAGATCGCTATTTTATTGGTTAATTCAAACAGCGATAACGGTTCTTCCATTAGTTGCATGGGGTTAATATTGGTAATGTTTAATGCCTCTGCATCAGGCAAGATATGATAGGGCAATCGACATTTGTCATTGATGATAATGTCTGGGTTTTGGATATCATTATTCGCTTGCAGAATAGCAGCTGAAGTTGGTCGTTCATATTCTATGTTTCTATTAATCCCTGTGGTTTCTAAATCAAGGCCAATCATGCCTCTAGAGACTAAAAGTTCATGGTATTCTTGCCAATTAAACGCGTTCATTTATTCCATTTAACATATCTTTCTATCAACTCAATTAGACTGTATGATTGATAAATATGCAAAGGAAGAATGTTTTTTTACAAACACTGCTACTGGCCCTAATGGTTTCTATCCAGGCTTGTGGTCAGACTGGCGAGCTATACTTGCCAATTCAAGATGAGGTTAGGCTTGAAAAATCAGGCACAAACCTCGAATTTGAGATAAATGAGTGAAGAAAAATTATTATTGGTAGATGGATCGTCTTATCTATATCGAGCCTTTCATGCTTTACCTGATCTAAGAGCACCAACCGGACAACCAACCGGGGCTATATATGGTGTTCTGACCATGCTTCAAAAACTAATCAAAGAAGAACAGCCAGACTATATAGGGATAATATTTGATCGACCAGAGAAAACATTCAGGCATGAGTTGTTTCCTCAGTACAAGGCCAATCGACAAACCACACCCGAGGATCTAATAAGCCAAATAGAGCCTTTGCATAAGGCGATTAGGGATTTAGGACTGCCGCTGATAGCCCAAGCAGGAGTAGAAGCAGACGATATTATCGGAACGCTTGCTAAGGAAGCAGAGAAACAGAAAATCAGTGTGCTGATTGCCACAGGCGATAAAGATATGGCGCAGTTGGTCACTAACAATGTTTGCATGATTGATAGCATGAAAGAAATGAGGTTAGGCCCAGAAGAAGTCAAGGAGAAGTTTGGCATCGGTCCTGAGTCAATTATTGATTACCTCACCTTGGCAGGGGATGCTTCGGACAATATTCCTGGCGTAGAAAAAGTTGGCCCAAAAACTGCGATTAAATGGTTATTGGAATACGGAAGCCTGCAAGGCCTTATTGATCATGCAGATCAGATTTCTGGAAAGGTGGGCGATAATCTAAGAGCATCGTTGGATCAACTGGATCTATACAAACAACTCGTCACAATAGACTGTCAAGTAAAGTTGAATGAAGTTGTGTCAGACTTGGTTATCTCAGAGTCCAATGACCATGCTTTATACACACACTTTCTCGAACTGGGATTACACGGGTTAATAAAGCAATTCCAAATTAATCCAGAAACAGAGATTACAAAAAGAGAGGTGAACTATGAAACTGTTCTATCAAAACCACAACTTGATAGCCTGATAGAACTGATCCTAAGTTCAGATGCGGTTGCGATCGACACTGAAACCACAAGCTTAAATTACATTGATGCAGAACTGGTTGGTATTTCGATTGCCACAAAGGCTAATCATGGTTTTTATATTCCTTTATCACATACCTATGAAGAGGCGCCAAAACAACTGGATAGGAACTATGTTCTTCGCAAGCTAAAAGCATGGCTTGAAGATAAAGAGTCAATAAAAATAGGACATAATTTAAAGTACGATCGACATATTTTTGCAACATACGGTATTCATTTACGAGGCCAAATATTTGACACTATGGTGCTCTCTTACGTTTATAACAGCACGGCAACACGCCATAATTTAAACGCCGTTTCAAAAAGGTATCTAAACATCAGCCCAACAAGCTACGAGGATGTTGCCGGGAAGGGTGCTAAGCAGGTTCCCTTTAATGAGGTTCAGATTGAAGAAGCCAGCTATTATGCTGCAGAAGATGCAGATATTAGCTTTCAGCTCTATGAAAAGTTATCCCCTTTGATCAAAGATCAAAGTGAATTAAAAGATCTTTATTTGAACATTGAGCAGTCTTTGATCGGAGTATTGGGTGAAATCGAGAGAACAGGAGTCCTAATAGACCCCAAACTTCTGGAGAAGCAAAGCGTGGAATTTGAGCAAACTTTAGAAACAATAGAAAAGAATGTTTTTCTTGCCGCTAACGAAGAGTTTAATCTCAGCTCCCCTAAACAATTACAAGAAGTGCTGTTTGAAAAACTAGGCTTGCCAGTATTAAAAAAAACACCCAAAGGGCAACCGTCAACCTCAGAAAGCGTGCTTCAAGAACTGGCTGTTGATTTTCCGATTGTTAAAGACATCTTAGATTTCAGAACGGTCTCCAAACTCAAAACCACTTATACGGATAAGTTGCCTAGAATGATTAACCAATCCACAGGTAGAGTTCATACCTCCTATCATCAAGCGGTAACTGCAACAGGGCGCTTATCTTCTTCTGATCCCAATCTACAAAATATACCCATTCGAACAAAAGCCGGCAGAAGAATTAGAGAAGCATTTATAGCACCATCTGGGTACCGGCTTCTTGCGGCAGATTATTCACAGATTGAGTTAAGAATCATGGCTCATATCTCTAAGGATGAAGGCTTAATTGCTTCGTTTCAGAAAGATTTGGACATCCATAACGCTACTGCGGCTGAAATTTTTGATCTGGGTATAGATGAAGTGAACAGTGATCAAAGAAGATCTGCCAAAGCCATCAATTTCGGGTTGATTTACGGTATGTCTGCATTTGGCTTATCCAAACAATTAAGGATCGCTAGACATGAGGCTCAAGACTATATCGATCTTTATTTTAATCGCTATCCAGGCGTAAAAGAATATATGGAAAAAACCAAGCGTCAGGCGAAAGAGAAAGGTTATGTGGAAACAGTATTTGGCAGAAGAGTATATCTGCCCGACATTGATTCGAGCAATTATCAAAGAAGACAGTATGCCGAGAGAAGCGCCATTAATGCTCCTATGCAAGGCACGGCAGCGGACCTTATTAAAAAAGCTATGGTTCAGCTGCATCATGATATTCTTGAGAATTCTCTAGAGGCAAAAATTATAATGCAAGTTCATGATGAGCTCGTTCTCGAGGTCTCTATTGATAGAGTGCCCGAAATATCAAAATTAACAGAAACAGTTATGTCAAATATAGCTGCATTAGAGGTAAATCTCAAAGTGGATATTGGGGTTGGAAATAATTGGGATCAAGCACACTAATTTTTGATCATGCGAGGCTATAAAAATACTTTTAGATTGATTATTTTATTGATGTTTCTGATGACTTTAGCTAGATTTTCCCTTCACACCCAGATGCAGGAGAGCTTGGTTTGAAAATTTTAGTTATGGGATTACCTGGCAGCGGTAAAACTTATCTTACTGAAAGATTAGTGCCTCTATTGAAAGCGGCATGGTACAACGCAGACAAATTGCGAGAAATGTCAAACGATTGGGATTTCTCTATCGAGGGAAGAGTTAGACAGTCGATGAGAATGAGAACGTTTGCTGATTTTGAGAAATCACATGGCAGGTTCGTGGTTTGCGATTTTGTTTGTCCAACCAAGGAAACCAGAGAAAATTTTGACCCTGATATACTGATCTGGATGGATACGATTGATGAAGGTCGATTTGAAGACACCAATAAAATTTTTGAATCCCCTTCTAAAGTAGATTTTCATATCAAAGAATGGAATAACCATAATCATAAAGATGTGGCAAAGGAAATATTAAAACGTGTTTGATTGGAAGAAACCAACTGTACAAATGTTGGGCAGATGGCAACCTTGGCATGACGGCCACCAAGCGTTATTCAAAAGATGTATTCAGAAAACCGGTCAAGTCATTATTCAGGTCAGAGACGTTGAAGGTTCTTCCGGAGGCGACGGTCAAGAAGACAA
>CAZVRH010000049.1:0-1518 GCA_964629335.1 uncultured Woeseia sp. | reverse complement strand
CCAATTTTTTTTGTGCCGGAAAAGAGCTGGATGGTTGCAATGGACCCATAAACTTCTTGCGTTTCTTTTAAAATAAAAGACTGTTTTTGTTTATTGAGTTTATCTGATTTTGTTAACAAAATATGAAGGGCTTTTTTCAAGGGTAGATAAAAATCTAAAAACATCAGATCGAATTCACCCAAGCCTCTTCTAATATCAATGATTAAGATTGCTCCTTTCAAGCTTTGCCTACATTTTAAGTAATCGGTTACAAGTCTATTCCACGATTTTTGTTTTTCTCTTGAAGCTTTTGCATAGCCGTAACCCGGTAGATCAACAAATCTCATATTTCCATCGAGGTTAAAAAAATTGATTAACTGTGTTCGGCCAGGGGTTTTGCTTGTTTTTGCAAGATTTTTTCTGTTGGTAATTGCGTTTATTGCTGTTGATTTGCCCGCGTTGGATCTTCCAACGAAAGCAACCTCCGAACCGTCATCATTAGGAGATTGATGTATCTCAGAAATACTTTTGTGAAACGCTATATTTTCGAATGCCATTAAATGTTTGATTGGTTTATTAACTTGTAATTCATGCTTTAATTAAAAAGCTATACGGGTGATAATAGCGAATTCTGTGATAGAAGTGGAATGACAATAAATAAGAGGACGAGATGGCGATAAGAAAAAGCTTAATTTTTACAATTATGATTATTGTGATGAGTTCTTTGTTTTCTCCAAAAAGTATTTATGCAAAAGGCAATATTGAACAAGGTCAGGCAAAATCTATGCTTTGTGCTGCTTGTCATGGACCGGATGGAAACAGCATCAATCCTGACTGGCCTAGCCTTGCTGGACAACATGAGAAGTATTTTATCAGCACCCTAAAAGCTTATAAAAACAAAAGCAGAAACAACGCAGTAATGTATCCCTTGGTCATG
Source organism: uncultured Woeseia sp. (assembly GCA_964629335.1). Taxonomy (GTDB): domain Bacteria; phylum Pseudomonadota; class Gammaproteobacteria; order Steroidobacterales; family UBA11654; genus CACPJA01. The sequence goes on along the minus strand of CAZVRH010000049.1, from coordinate 602 downwards.
ACATTGTCAGATCAGGACATGATTGATTTAGCTGCTTACTATCAAGCGCAGACACCAAAAAAACTAGCTTACGATTACGATTTAGCCAAAAAAGGGGAGTCGCTATATAGGGGCGGTAACTCATCCGGAGTGGCTGCTTGCATAGCATGTCATGGTCCTACAGGAAAAGGAAATCCGGGTGCAGGATATCCGTCAATAGCAGGACAGCACGCCGCTTATACCAAAAACGCCTTGATTGAATATACGAACGGTAATAGACAACCCGGAATTAATGATATGATGCAAACCCTAGCTTCTAGAATGAGTCTAGAAGAGATAGAGGCAGCCGCAGAATATATTCAAGCTCTTGGTTCGCAATAATATGATTAAAAGATTTACAACATCAATTGTCGCTATATGTTTTGTCTTAACACCCTTTACGGTGTTACCAGACAATCATTGGCAGTTTGAAAATAATAAGCATTATAGGACCTTATCGTTAGCTGAGAATTTATCAATAGAAGAAGAGAGGGTAGAGGTTTTAGAGGTCTTTGCTTATTCTTGTAACCACTGTTTTAATTTTGAAACTTATCTAGATCAATTTGAGAAAAGTAAAGCCGATT
>CAZVRH010000048.1:0-8974 GCA_964629335.1 uncultured Woeseia sp. | reverse complement strand
TAGTACATTAGTACATTAGTACATTAGTACATAAATAAAAACGTTAGTAATTTCAGTACCAAGAGAAAAATTAAAAGACTAGAATTATGTCAGAAGAAAGAATAAAAATAGCGATCCAGAAATCTGGTCGTTTAACAGAACACACCATCTCTCTGCTGCAGAAATGCGGTCTAATCTTTAGTCATACACAAGATCAATTAATCGGATATGGAGAGAATATGCCTTTTGATCTGATGTTTGTCCGTGACGACGATATTCCAGATCTAGTTCAAAATAATTTTTGTCAGTTAGGTATTGTTGGACTGAATACAGCCAAAGAAAAACAAATAGAGATGGAGGCTAATAGAAAACGATGTGAATATAGTGTTTATCAAAAACTTGATTTTGGACAATGCTCACTTGCTTTTGCTTACCCTGAAGATTTAGGGTGCACATCTATCGAACAACTTGAGAGTAAAACTATTGCAACAAGCTACCCATCTATTGTTTCTAAATACATAGACGAGAAAAAATTAGATATTAAGATTATTGAATTCTCAGGTGCTGTAGAACTAGCTCCAAGCTTAGGTATAGCTCAAGCAGTTTGTGATTTGGTTTCATCAGGAAACACTCTTAAGGCTCATAATTTGGCTCAGGGTGAAACCATCCTTGAAAGTACTGCTGTGGTGATTCAATCATCGAGTTTATTGGATGACACCCAACAATTATGGGTGTCTAAACTTTTCGAAAGAATTAACGGTGTTCTCCAGGTGAGAGAGAGTAAGTACATCATGATGCATGCGCCTAAAGATTCAATTAAAAAAATAACTGAATTGTTGCCTGGAACCGAATCACCAACAATTATTCCCTTGGAGGGAACAAGTAAAATTGTTGCGGTGCATGTGGTCTGTAAAGAAGCAATATTTTGGGAAACATTAGAAGACCTAAAATCTGTTGGCGCTTCTTCTATTCTTGTTGTTCCAGTTGAAAAGATGCTGATGTAGTTATGAGCCTTAAAGAGATAATCAATTGGAATGAAGCGTCTGAAGAGACACGAGTGAGAATTTTAGAAAGACCAGCACAGATTGTTCTTGAAGACCAGAATGAGGCTATTAAAGAAATATTCACTGGAGTGATTAAGTATGGCGATAAAAAGCTAAGAGAATATACAAAAGATTTTGATAATGTCGATATAGATTCTATAGAGATGACATCTCAAGAAGTTCAAGAATCTATTGAGCAAACACCAGAAAAGTTAAAAGACTCCATAAGGAATGCAATTGAAAATATAAAAACCTTTCATGAATCTTTTCTCAATCTAGATGGTATTTCAGTTGAGACTGTTTCTGGGGTTAAATGCAGGTCTGTAACCAGACCAATTGAAAAAATTGGGCTTTATGTACCTGCAGGTAATACACCCCTCCCCTCCACTGCCATGATGTTAGGGGTTCCGTCAATGATCGCTGGATGCTCTGAGAGAATTTTGGTTTCACCTCCCAATGAAAATGGTCTGGTTGACCCTACAATTGTAACTGTTGCCAATTATTGCAATATTAATCGTATTTTTAAGATTGGTGGAGCTCAAGCTATCGCTGCTCTTGCGTTTGGCACACAAACTGTTCCTCAGGTTAACAAGATATTCGGACCGGGGAACACCTGGGTCACTCAGGCGAAAAGACTCATCTCGCACTATAACACTAATGTATCGATTGATATGCCAGCTGGACCGACTGAAGTCCTTATTATTTCTGACGGAAACTCTGATCCTTTACATATTGCTTTTGATCTATTATCTCAAGCTGAGCATGGGATTGATTCACAGGTGATTCTTTTGTCAACCAGTAAAAATCAACTTTACAAAGTACAACAACAGATTAAGGAATCTTTAAAGACTCTATCGACAAGAGATATAGCTGAGCGAGCAATGATTAATAGTAAATTTATTTTTGTTGATACTTTAAAGACAGCAGTAAATATCTCTAATGAATATGCTCCTGAGCATCTGATTCTTTCCTTTAAAACTGCAGTTGATTGGCTTCCTGAAATACAATCTGCTGGTTCTGTTTTTTTAGGCATATGGAGCCCAGAATCAGCTGGAGATTATTGTAGCGGAACAAATCATGTGCTTCCAACTGGTGGATTTACAAAATCTCTTAGTGGAATCTCTGTTGCAAGTTTTCAAAAGACAATCTCTGTTCAGGAGATTACACAAAAGGGTTTAGGTAATTTGTCAAAAGATATCATCAGATTAGCACGTGCAGAAGGTCTTGAAGCTCATGCCAAGGCAGTTGAAGTAAGGATGGGTCAACATGGACATTGATATCAAAGATATGGTCAGGCCAGAAGTGCTTCGTTTAAAACCTTATGAGCCAGCAAAAAAGATTACAAATACAGTCAGATTAAATGCGAATGAAAGTCCATTCTCTGTAACCGATGAGGCACAAGCAATGTCATTAAATTTATATCCAGATGCAGTCCCTCATAAAATTAGAAGCTCAATTGCGAATTATCTTAGTGTTTCTAAGGAGAACTGTGTTGTAACTAGAGGTAGCACAGAAGCAATAGATATTTTAATTCGTACATTTTGCTCACCTGGAGAGGATGAGATTACTATTTTTCCACCCACGTTTGAAATGTATGAGTTTTATGCAGCGATCCAGGGTATTAATGTTGTTAGTGTTCCATTGTTAGTGAATAGCAATTATCAAATTGATATTGATACTTTTAAAAACAATCTAAGCAACAAAAGTAAACTGACTTTTCTCTGTTCTCCTTCTAATCCAACAGGTCATTCGATAAATAGAGAGAGTATTTATGAAGTTTGTGATTTGTTAAGAAATTATGGCCTTCTAGTATTGGATGCCGCCTACGCTGAATTTTCAGATGAAACTGTTTACCGAGAAATACTTAATGATTTCTCTAATGTTGTTGTGTTAAGGACTCTATCGAAAGCTTTTGGTCTAGCTGGATCACGATGCGGTGTTTTGATAGGTAACCATAAGATATGTGAGTATATTATGAGGGTTATACCCCCTTATTCTTTTTCTAAACCGTCCGAACAAACTGTTCTTGGGTCCCTAACTGAGAAAGGGATTGAACAATCAAAAAAGAATATAAAATCTATACTCAATGAGCGAAAGTACCTAGAAAATGAGTTAAAGAATTTATCACGTGTTAAAGAAGTATTTCCTTCTGAGACGAATTTTGTTCTTGTTCGAACTACAAATGCAGAATATTTTTGTCAACTAGCAAAAGAATCAGGATTTCTTTTACGAAATGTCAGCTATCAACCCTCTTTGAAAAATTGTGTACGTATTACCGTAGGCACTAGGAATCAAAATCAAACTCTTATAAAAGGGTTAAAAGATGAATAACCAGTCTCAAAAAATATTATTTTTAGATAGGGATGGAACTTTAATTGCTGAGCCTGAGGATTTTCAAGTTGATTCATTATCTAAGGTTCGTTTCTTGCCAAATGTTATTCAAGCCTTAGCTAGACTCAAAGACAGCGGTTATCTTCTAGTGATGGTCACGAATCAAGACGGTCTTGGCTCAAACTCATTTTCTGAAGCTGATTTTGGAAGATGTCAGAATTTTATAATCGATCTATTGCTTTCACAAAACATTACATTTGAAGAAATCTTTATATGCCCTCACTTTGAAAGTGAAATGTGCGACTGCAGAAAACCTAGGACAGGCTTATTAACTCAATTTCTTGTAGACCGGAATATCGATAAAGCAAGATCCTATGTTATTGGTGATAGGGACACAGATCTTCAATTAGCAAATAACCTAGGCATCAAGGGTATCAAAATTAATCCTAAAAACGATGGCGAATGGAATCGTATTACTGACACAATTCTTAGTCGAGATCGAATGGCTAAGGTTACGAGGGAGACCACTGAGACCCAAATTACAGCTACAGTCAATTTAGACAGTTCGTCACCGTTGTTGGTTAATACGGGTATTGGTTTTTTTGATCATATGATTGAACAATTAGGGAAGCATTCGGGAATATCCATAGATTTACAATGCAATGGAGATCTGCAGGTTGATGAACATCATACCGTCGAAGATGTTTCTATTACCTTAGGACAGGCTATTAAAGAGTCTTTAAGCAACAAAAGAGGCATTGGCCGGTATGGTTTTACCCTGCCAATGGATGATGCCTTAGCAAATATAGCTATTGATTTATCCGATCGACCTTTTTTTAGATTTAAAGGGGAGTTTAGAAGAGAAAATATTGGAGAATTACCAACTGAGTTAATTCCGCATTTTTTTTATACCTTCAGTCAGTCACTTGGAGCCAATATACATTTAAGTGTTTCAGGTGAAGACGACCATCACAAAATTGAAGCTTGCTTCAAAGTTCTTGGTAGAGCTTTATCTCAGGCTTTAAATGTGTCAGGGAATAAAGATTTACCTTCAACCAAAGGCATGTTGTAAATGAAACAGAAAGTTGCCATCATCAGTTCGATAGGTTCTAATTTAGCTTCTCTTAAATACGCTTTGGATCGGCTGGATATTAATTATATTGAGACCGAACATCCTCAAAAAATTATTAATTCCAGTCATGTAATTTTACCGGGTGTGGGTTCTGCAAAAAAAGCAATAGAGACTCTAAAGAATAATGATTTAATTGAAGTTATCCCATTATTAACTCAGCCAACTCTGGGGATTTGTCTTGGCATGCAGTTACTAATGCAATCATCCAGTGAGAATAATTCAGAATGCTTAGGAGTTATAGAAGGTAACTGTAAATCCTTTGTGGCCAACAGTGAACACCCAGTTCCCCATATGGGTTGGAACCGTCTTAATTTTGATTATCCAATGGAATTAACCAGAAACATAAACGACGGCGAATATTTTTATTTTGTTCATAGTTACTATGTTCCGATTGTCAAAGAAACTACCGGCATGACTGAGTATGATTTTTTGTTTTCATCAATGATCCAAAAAGACAATTTTTATGGAACCCAGTTCCATCCTGAAAAATCAGGATTACAGGGATCCACTTTGTTAACTAATTTTTTCAAAATTAAATAACATGGAATTGATACCAGCAATAGACCTCTTAAATGGACAATGTGTGAGATTGCTCAAAGGTGATTTTAATGAAGTCACTTACTATAAGAAAGATCCTGTCTCATTAGCAAAGTATTATGAATCGATAGGATTTTCTAGACTTCACCTTGTTGATTTAGAAGGCACCAGGGACGGAATCTCTATGAATACTGACATCGTCAAGAAAATTATTAGTTCGACAAGTCTAAAGATTCAAATGGGGGGTGGCCTCAGATCTAAGGATCAGATTAAACAATGGTTGCAATCACCGATTAATTATTTGGTGATAGGAAGTTATGCCGTACAAAATATTTCAGAAGTTAAATCGTTCACAAATGAAAAAGAAAAAAGAAGATTGATTATAGCGTTAGACGTAAGAACAGATATTTCACCCCCTGAAGTAATGATTAATGGATGGAAAGAATCATCAGGGTTAGACCTATGGTCGTTAATCAATGAATTTATAAATTGTGGGTTTAATGATTTTCTTATTACAGATATTCAAAAAGACGGAACCCTAGAGGGTCCAAATATTGAGCTCTACGAGAGATGTATGAAACACAATCCTGGTGTTCGTTTAATATCTTCCGGCGGTGTTAGCAGTATTAATGATTTAGTCAAACTTAAGAGTAAATCAATATATGCGGCAGTCGCTGGAAAATCATTGCTTGAGAATAAAATTTCAGAAGAGGAGATAAAAGGATTCTTACTCGACGGATAATCCCATGTCTAGACGTCAAAGAAGGCAATGTCGTCAAAGGTATACAATTTAGAGATCACAAAATTGTTGGTGATATTTTGGATTTATCAGTTCGTTATAATGAAGAGGGAGCTGACGAGCTTGTTTTTTATGATATTACAGCTAGTCCTGATCAAAGGAGAGTCGATCGAAGTTGGGTTAATAAAGTTGCCAGTAAAATTAACATCCCGTTTTGTGTTGCAGGCGGCATTAGAAGCATTAATGATGCAGAAGAAATACTAAATTATGGAGCAGATAAAATCTCTATCAACACCCCTGCGATCGAAAGACCTGAGTTAATCTCAGAACTCGCTAATAACTTTGGATCACAATGTGTGGTTGTTGGTATCGATAGTTACCAAAAAGATAATCAATATCTAGTCTACAGTCATACCGGCAACCCAGAAACAACCAAGAAAACCAAAAAAGAAACGTCTTCTTGGGCAAGAGAGGTAGAGGAAAGAGGTGCGGGTGAAATTGTTTTAAATTGTATAAATCAAGACGGTGTTCGTAAAGGGTATGATGTCGAACAACTGATGGAAGTTAATCAAGTTATTGATGTTCCTCTTATTGCTTCAGGTGGAGCTGGACAGCTGTCTGATTTTTCTGAAGTTATATTAAAAGCGAATGTCAGTGGCACTCTTGCTGCAAGCGTGTTTCATAAAAATATAATTAATATTTATCAGTTAAAAGTTTTTCTAAAAAGTAAGGATATTGAGGTTAGATTATGAAAGAGAATACTAAGGATTTCATTTATGATTTAGAAACTATTATAGAAGCAAGAATAAGCGAATCAGATAAAGATAGTTACACGTACCAACTTATCTCTTCTGGTCCTGGCTTAGTTGCAAAAAAATTAGTTGAAGAAAGCGGTGAATTAGCAGTTGCTTCCTTAGAGCGTCCTCCTAAAAAGGAAGAACTCTTATGGGAGGCAGCAGATTTAATGTATCACTTTCTTGTATTGTTAAGAGCAAACAATATCAGTCTCAATGATATCTCTAATGAACTTGAATCCAGACATAATAAATGAGAGATGAGGATTAAACGAAACATTTTTTCTGATAGGAAAACCATTGAACAGGTCGAAGAAGGTATGGAATTAGCACCTAAATTTGATTCTTTTGGCCTGATACCAGTTGTGGCAACTGATTATGCTACTGGTGAGTTACTTATGCACGGTTATATGAACGAGGAAGCACTTGAAAAGACGATAGTTATTGGTCAAATGCATTATTATAGTCGAAGTAGAGAGGTGATATGGCACAAAGGAGCAACAAGCGGTTTCTTTCAGAACGTAAAAGAGCTCCACATAGATGATGATCAAGATGCCATTTGGGCTAAAGTTGAAGTGCTTGGAGGTGCAAGTTGTCACGTCGGTTATCGGACATGCTTTTATAGAAAGATAGATTATACGGACGGCAATGTAGGGCTCCTATTTACAGATAAAGAGAAAGTATTTGACCCTAAAACTGTATACGGAGATGAAGTAAATCCAACTAAACTATAAATGATAATTATGGACGCCATCAATTATAAACTTTAAGGATTTTTTCATCTTATAGGGCCAGAATTGGAGCACCTTGTAATAAGAATTATAAGCGATATAATGCTTTAGCAAATTAATACATTAGTACATAAATATAATCATGAAAGTTGAAAGAGTTTTTAATCGTAAAGAAGAAAAAGAAACTGAAGAAAAGTTTTATAAAGCAATCGTATCTTTAAAAAATCTTGACGAATGCAGAGATTTCTTTAGTGATATTCTTACACCAGCAGAACTTCAATCCATTAAAGATCGGTTGATTGTTGCTGATCTCTTAGATGAAGGTTATACCTACAGAGAGATTAACAATATTACAGGTGTAAGTTTGACCACTATAGGCAGAGTATCAAGATTCCTATCTGATGGATCAGGCGGCTACTCTCTTGTCTTAAGACGACTCAATTAACAACTTTTACCAATAACAAATCATTCAAAAAAGAAGCTTTACTCTAAAAGCTTAAATTAGGGTATTATTTTTCATATATGACCCTAACCAAGGCAATTAGCGAACAACAGATGATGAACTTTAAAAAGTCAGGTTTTCTAGTCTTAAAAGGTTTTTTTGACGACATAGTTATGAACAGCATTCTTCAAGAAGTCAATATGATGGAGTATGAGGCGCCTCTAGAGAACGGCATCATGAAATATTATGAAGAACCTTATCACCAAGGAAACAAGAGCTCTGACCCTTTATTAATTCGTATCGAGAAGTTTATTGAGGTCAATCAATATTTAGACTCTATTGTTAATCACGAGACAATTCATCAAATCCTGAGGGAATTATTTGGTGAGCCAGGAATTTTATTAAAAGAGAAGATAAACTATAAACCTTCAGGAGCGCCTCCTGATCATCTGCATCAAGATTCACAGGCAGGTTGGGATGAATACGGAAGTGAATTTTTGTCTGTTCTAATAGCTGTAGAAGATAGTAATACTGCAAACGCATGTGTCGAATTCGATACTTCTGGTTTATACAAGGATAGACTTGTTGGTCCTTTGTGGGAGCCTTTAGATCCAAGTGAATTGCCAAACTTAATGATGCAACCCATTGAAACAAAGGCTGGAGATATAATTATCTTTAATAGTTATGTCCCGCATGGCTCAGAATCGAATACATCCAATCAAAGGCGATGCAATATCTATCTGACCTACAATAAACAATCAGATGGCAATCATCGAATAACCTATTTTGAAGATAAGAGAAAAAGCTTTCCTCCAAATAATGAAAGGGACCCAAACAAAGATTATAGCTTTAAGGTTTAAATCTAAATCAGTTTATTTGGATTCATAATGTTATTAGGATCGATACTCAGTTTTAAGGATTGCATCAACTGAATCTTTACAGGATCAGAGAAAAAAACTAAATCATCCTTTAGTTTTGTCCCTATTCCGTGTTCTGCACTAAACGAGCCTCCAAGTGATTCAGCAATTTCATGTACCTTTCTATTTACTTCATGAGTTTTATCTAAAAAGTTTTTCTCGTGCATATTTTCAGGTTGCTTTTTTGTAAAATGAAGATTGCCATCACCCAAGTGTCCGAATGTATAGACAATTGAATTACCAATAATTTCCTTCATAGCTTTTGAAGCAGTTTCAATAAACTCAGGAATTTTCTTTATGGGAACAGAGATGTCGTGATGAATTCCTCT
>CAZVRH010000047.1:0-9053 GCA_964629335.1 uncultured Woeseia sp. | reverse complement strand
ATCTACCTGAAGATACTGTTTATCCTCTTGCAATTGCAGAGTTTGAAAAGGATTTTCTTATTGAATTAGATGAATATCCAACAGATTCATGTCAATTTTTCTTCTTTTCACTCATCAAATTTTGCAAAGATGCCATAGTGCCGAGAGAAATAGCTGAAGGTCATTTACCTCCATCAACATCTGTTGTTTCATTTTATGTCGATTCTATGGATGAAATAGATGTAAATTGGAGGGAGGAGCCAACTAGTATTGATGCTTTCCCATACAATGGAAGAAAAGTTGGAGTAACTGTTGGCGTTGCTGGTGAATGGATTGAGTTAGTGGAGAAATAATTAATCTTCCAGGTATTTTTTCTTTTTAATTAATTTCTCAAATTCGGGATCTCTTTTTTCTAACTGAGATTTAAAGGCTTCTTTCATATCATCCGCATAGTTCATAGCAGAGTTCCATAAGGCCACATAGTTTAAGGATTCTTCAATGGAATGATCTCTATTGTAATTCATCACTTCTTTGATTCCTGATATAGCTAATGGTGATTTGCTGGCAATTTCATCAGCAACTGATTTTACATGATCAATCATTTGTTCCTGGCTATCAAATATTGAGTTAATCAAGCCATATTCAAAAGCTTCTTTCGCAGTAAATCTCCTTCCAGTGAAAGCTAATTCTCTTACAATACCTTCCGGTATTATGTGGGGCAACCTTTGAAGCGTTCCAACATCAGCTGCAAGACCAATATTAATCTCTTGTATACAAAAGAAAGCATCATTGGTGGCATATCTCAGGTCACACGCACTTATCATATCAACGCCTCCACCAATACAGGCACCATGAATTGCTGCGATCACAGGCAGTCTAGCTTTTTCTAGACAACTGATAGTGTATTGAAGATCTTTAGTGACTCTGTAAGTGGCTTCATTTTTTCTGCCTAAATTTGCATCGATTCTATCTTTTTTAGTTTCACCTTCACTGAAATTAGCTAGGTCCATGCCGGCACAAAAGTGTTTCCCCTCTGCAGTTAAAAGGATGACTCTAGCATCGCCATTATTTGAAATATCGTCAATGAGATGTGGTAGCTCTGACCAGAAAGCCTTAGTCATCGTATTTAATTCTTTACCTCTAGAAAGAGTCACATGTGCTATGTGTCCTTTTAATTCATAATTAAAACAACTGTAGTCCATAATGTTTATTTAATTAGTTTTCGAGTTAGCCAATAAACTACCATCGAAGCTAATAGACCGGTGATAGCAGGCATGATAAAAACAGGAGAGTAAACAGCACTATAAGCACCAACTATATAGGCAGCAAAAGCTGAGGGGTTCCAAATAGCGACACCATCAAAATTTCCCTGATGAAATTTACTCTTATCAATAAGATAATATTCAACTATTACTGGTCCAATCAATGGGGGCACTACAGTTGCTAACGTTGTAAGAAATTGAAAGAAATATTGATATAAGCCCAATCCTAGAATAGTACCTAATATACCGCATATAACCGTCATAAGATGTTTAGGTTTTTTTAGTATGCTGGAGGTTTGAATGACAGGAAGATATAGATTTGCATCACCAGTGGTCCATAACGCAAGACTCATCCCAATAATACCTATCCATCCAATGATCATCCCTTGTTGCATCAGTATATTAAGATCAATACCAAGAAAAGCAGAGAACAAAGAATCGTTTGAGACAACACCACCCAAAGCCCCTAGAATCTGAAGAAACCATTGAGCAATAATTAAAACAATAAATGGTATAGCTATTGCTACCCACCCCTTTTTTGCAAATCTTGTGTATTCAGGCATCACAACAGCACCAACAATCCATGATCCAATAACAATATTAATTGCCTCAATAGTAGTCATTTGGCTTTTGGCAGATAAAGCAAGTGAGAGTGATTGAAAGCCAGAAAACCCTCCTGCTTGAATAACATTTAAATAAATCGCATATAATCCAACTAAGACAAGAACTGCCACAGAGGGTATGCTGATTCTTTCAAGACCCTTAACACCAAAATAAGTTGTGGCTGTATAAAGAATACCAGCAAGAACAGCTGTTATTAAAAATGTCGAAGAGGAGAAAATTTCAGCTGCCTCAATGTCAGGATGCAGTGCTAATGTCCAAGTTATGCCAAATGCTCCCACAACAATACCCTGCCATCCTATGGTTAGAATAGAAATAAACAGAACTGGGATATAAGCTCCTACATTCCCATAAACATATCTATAAAGTAGACCACTATTACAGGCTGTTTTATAACCAATATAACCGACAATTGCACCTACTATAAAATTCGCTAGATTACCTATGAAAGTGGTGATAATTATATCTGGCCAGAACGGGATACCATTACCTAGCTGACTCCCTGTAAATAAACCAGTTACTAGAAAACCCCAACCAAATGCAAGAGCTAGTAATGGGCCAGCATTTCTTCGTTGATTATCGGTTAACGCTGTCAATGGATTGTCAGCACTGTTTTGTTCAGCTTCCTGATCTAACGTCCACCAATCTTTAAGTTTCTCTAGCATTTCTGGTTTCCTATAAAAAAATCAATAATTCATCCTAAGAAAAAAATTTTTCAACATCAAGTGGGTTTCTTGAAAAAAACCTCGACATTAAGGACGATGGTTTTTTGTTTTTAGTTGCCAACGTTAGCTTCTTTTTAGCTCAACTAACTCATAATAGGTTTGCATGTAGCCACCCACTGCACCTTTGAGAAATATGAAATCTTCATCATTGGTACACCAAACATCATAGGGTGGGTGTTCTTCAGGTAAACCAGGTGTTCCTACAAATCTGTAATGAAGAGCATCAAAAGTTCCTGCCTTAACCGTAACTGATTCTTGACCAACAAATTCTATGGTGGATGTGATAGAAAAAAGCATGGGACCGGTTGCTCCTCTGTGATCAGGAGATGACAACAACATTTCTCCTATGTTTTGAGGGTTTTCCGTTTTTGATTGATCAAAAAGCCTGAGATGCCATGCATCACAAGCAATAGCATGGTTTTGGAAAGTTTTCAGTCTTCCTTGGGTTTGCATTTTTTGGCTGACCCTACCTTCCAATAATGTGTCAGCTTCACACTCAGCATAATCATCTCCAAAATAAAACCATCCTGAACCCATAAACTTGTCGTCAACTGAAATTCTTACAAAGCAATCCTGTGGTAGCCAGTGTTCATCTAATGAATAGGTTATATCTCTCATCACTGCAGGTCGGTCATCAATTTCACAATGAGCTACAATTTTTCTATGTCCGTTCGCATGTTTATTAATAATGAAGTATTCTCTGCCTCTTTCTTCGCCTTGACGATCTTCTTTTTCACTGAGGTAGATTATTTTTCCAATAACAGTTTCATGATCTTTTTGAAGTATTTCTTTATTGGTCGTCATTACTCTCTTTATTTTCTTTATCTAGCTCTCTGCTGATTTCTGGTGATGAAGAAGTCTCTGGTTCAATTTCTTGCAATGGTTCAGCTTTACCGTATTGAACCATTAAATTGTAATGCCCTGCTTCATCAAGTTGGGTTACTGAAACTATTGAATATCTTTGCTCAAAAAGACTATCTGGGATAATTAGCTCATCACCAGCAAAGCCACAGACTCTTCCGCTCCATGACTTGAAGCTAATCATGTCAAGACCTGATTCGTCTAAATTTGGAGGGCTTATTTTTAAGTGATAAGAGCGAGATTTTGGGCGACCGTAAACTATTAGATTGCTGCGATCAAGAACTCTATAATCTCTAATATCCATCGTATTAAAACAGGAAGATCGGTTGGACAATTTAATATCATCTTCTAGCTCATTAGTATCAGATTGGCTTGCACATCCATTTATGAACAGTAATAAAAGAACGATTAGTCCACAGGACTCTTTGTAATTTTTCTTAAGCATTTCTTATAATTTTTAATGTATTTTTTTTAATTTTGAGTCAGAATACCACTCTGAAAATTATATATCTCTCTTCTTACTTTTTAAAACTGAAATAAAGATTATTAATAATGGAAAAAATTCTTGTATGCATAAAAAGAGTCATTGACTATAACGTCAAGATCAGAATTAAATCTGATGAATCTGGTGTGGTTACTGATGGCGTTAAGATGAGTATTAACCCATTTGATGAAATTGCTATTGAAGAAGCTTTAAGATTAAAAGAAAACGGTCATGCCAGCGAAGTTATCATATTATCCATCGGGTCTGATGATGTTCAACAACAACTTAGAACTGGATTAGCTATGGGAGCTGACCGGGCAATCCTTATTGAACAAAATACTACACTCGAGCCAATTCAAGTGGCAAAACTACTTCATCAAATAGTTGATCAAGAGAAACCTGATTTGATTCTAATGGGTAAACAAGCCATAGATGATGATGCAAGTCAAACTGGGCAGATGCTTGCTCAAATGTGTTCATATGCACAAGGAACCTTTGCTTCAAAAGTTACCGTTAATGGAAATTCATTAGAAGTTGTTAGAGAAGTTGATCAGGGCCTAGAGACTCTTGAAGTAGATTTACCTGCCATTATCACAACCGATCTTAGATTAAATGAGCCTCGATATGTAAAATTGCCAGACATTATGAAGGCCAAAAAGAAACCAATGGAAATTATTGATCCCAGCACTCTAAATGTTGATCTCGAGCCGTCAATATCGGTGCTCAATGTTTCTGCACCTCCCCCAAGACAATCAGGAGTTATGTTAAATGATGCATCAGAACTAGTGGTTGCCCTCAAACAAAAGGGGTTATTAAATGACTGATAACTCAAAAGTCTTAGTTGTGGGGGAACACTTTCGTGGCCAGGTTATTTCTGCCACCAGTAAAACCATTAATTGTGCGTCACAAATTTCTTCAGATGTTGATTTATTAATACTTGCCAATGATCCTGAGATTGCTAACCAATCAAGCATATTTGATGGTGTATCAAAAGTACTGACAATTCAGGACACAATATTTGAACATTCACTGGCTTCCATTATGGCACCAGTTATTGCAGATATCGCTAAGGATTATGATTGTGTATTGGTTCCTTCAACCACCTTTGGTAAAGATCTGACACCTAGAATTTCAGCTCTTCTTGATGTTAGTCAGTTAACCGATATTATGGAGGTACTAGGTCCTCGTACATTCAAGCGACCCATTTATGCAGGTAACGCTATAGAAACACTGGAAATTAGTGAGGGACAAAAAATTGTTGCCACAGTTCGACCTGCATCTTTTGAAGATGTTAGCGATTCAAATGATGCAGCTCTATGCCCTATTGATCTTCCCAACGTTGAGATTCCATCTCATACGCGTTACAAAGGCCTAGAATCTGAAATACAGGAACGTCCAGACTTGCAAGTAGCATCTGTTGTTATCTCTGGGGGTCGAGGTGTGGGTAGTTCAGAGAACTTTGATATTCTTTATCAACTTGCTGATAAATTAGGAGCATCAGTTGGAGCATCTAGAGCAGCCGTTGATGCAGGTTATGTACCCAATGATATGCAGGTTGGCCAGACTGGTAAAATAATCGCCCCAGACTTATACATGGCCTTTGGTATTTCTGGTGCTATTCAACATATCGCTGGCATCAAAGATGCTGGTACAATTGTTGCTGTTAATAAAGATCCAGACGCACCTATTTTTGAAGTGGCTGATATAGGAATAGTGGCAGACTTATTTGACTTCATACCTGATCTGCTTTCTAAGCTAGATTAGTTTTTAATGCAAGTAAAAAGACCGTCAACCCTGTTGTTAGGTCTTGCGAGTGGCATGTCACCATTTGGTATGGCGCTGGTTGTTCCAACTCTGGAATTATTTGCACAAAAATTTAATGCTCCCTACTCTTCCATACAATTTATTCTCTCGGCCTACGTATTTGGTATAGCAACTGCTCAACCCATAATTGGTTTCTTATCAGATAAAGTTGGAAGACGACCTATTATGATTTCTGGAATAATTTTATTTATAGCGGCATCAGTTGTTTGTTTATATGCACAAGATCTTTCAACATTAATCATTGCAAGATTTATTCAAGGCATGGGTGGGAGTGTGGGAAGTGTTATGTCTAGAGCCATGATCAGAGATACCACTAATACTGTTTCTGCTAAACCTCTTTCAAGAGTCATTGCTATTATGGGTATAGCACCAATGATTGCACCTGTTGTGGGTGCTTTTGTATTAGAGTTTTTTAGTAACCCTAATTATATTTTTATCGTCACTTTGTGTATTGGGATCATAATATTATTACCGGTTTTATTTCTTTTGCCTGAAACACTTGATGTGAAGTTAGCTAGAACTGGCTTAGAATTGTCCTGGAATAAAAAATATCAATTGCTTTTAAGGTCTAGAATCTTTGTTGGTTCAACCTTTGTTTATGGTTTTACCACCGGAAGTTTTTTTGCTTTTTTAGCAATAGCATCAACTGTTTTTTCTAAAGATCTGGGTATTGATGTAAGAGGTTTCGGTCTGATATGGAGTGGCATGACCGTTCTCTATACAATCAGTTCACTTATTGGTGGCAACTTATCTACTCGTATTGGGTTAATGAATGTAATGAAACGAGGAATAATATTAAACCTAATAGCAGGGCTTTTAATTTTTAGTTTGGCTCGATTCTTAGGTACTAGCCTTTTAAGTATTTTAATCCCATTAACTTTTATGTTTCTGGCACATGGGTTCATTGTATCAACTGCTTTAACTAAAGCGGTTAGTGATCGACCAGAGATAGCTGGATCTAGTTCTGGTTTATCAAGCTCAATGGGGTTAATGATTGGTGGACTATTTAGTATTTTATCAGGAGCTTTTTACACAGGAGATTTTCTTCCAATAGCCTTAATAATAAGCGTTTCTACAATTTTTTGTTATTTAAGTTATCGATTAATTATTTCTGATAAGGCCGTTGATATTAATGGTCCTTAACCCACTCTGTATTCAATAGTTTGATGAGTTTCCAATTGAACCTGATCAACGGGTTTACTTCCTGGTTTTGCAACTCCTATCCACACTTCCACTAAAAGAAGAAACCAAATTGTTAATACAAATACTCTAGCTTTCGACAAGCTTGCAGCCATAGCTATATCATCTTCTTCATTAATATTATCTGTGGCGATGTTATGGATGCCTTTAATAAAGCCACCAATGTATTTTCTTATCATGATTCCACAGAATATTAGACCAGCAAAAACTATTAGTTTGGCACCAACCCAGGGATTTGCATCAAGTCTGTCGGTATAATTGAAGGCATAAAACACTGAAGCAATTAATGTGAAAACCATTATCCATCTAAAGTAATAATCAATTTTAGTCATTGTTTTAACTAGATCAGTTCCTTCGTTAAAATGAATATAAATTAATGAACAAGTCCAAATAGGTCCTAATAAGATAATACCTACCATCTGCCATAGAGGGTGATCAATTCCATAATAGTGAGTTAAGATTCCTCCCACAGTTAACATTAGACTTAAACAAAGTCTTGGTATTAAATCTAAATTCATCATGATCGTTCCAGCAGCTTGTCTTGCTCCTCTGGATAGATTTCTGTTAGTAGCAAAACCACTAGAATAAAAAACTCCAATGTCGCCTCCTAACCAATACGCAAAAAGTAACAAATGTATTAATAACGCTATATCTTGACCGGACATATTTCCCCCTATTTTTAATGTTCCATAGTAACTATAGTTTTACCGTGATTTTCCCCTCTCATCAGTTTACAAAAATGAGAAGGAGCTTGTTCAAGTCCAAACACTTCATCTTCGATGTAGTTTATTCTACCTTCTTTTAACCATACTGTAGCGAGTGAGATGAAGTCTTCTTGTTTATCATAGTGATCATAAACTACCACTCCTTTTATACTAGCTCTAGAGCCAACAATTGGTCCCAAATTAGGCCCAGGTGGTGGAGTTTCTAAATTATATTGAGTCATAAATCCACACAAAACAATTCGTGCGTACATGGCTAAGTTTCTTGTCATTATGTTTAAAGTTTCACCGCCAACATTATCAAAGTACACATCAATACCATTGGGACAGACTTCTTTAATTCTTTGTTCAAGATTTTCTGTTTTATAGTTAATACAATCCAAAAAACCAAACTTGTTTATAACATCCTCACACTTTTGATCAGTACCTGCAATGCCAACTGCTTTGGCGCCATAAATTTGGGCAATTTGTCCTACCATGCAACCTACAGGCCCACTAGCAGCAGAAACAACAATTAAATCATTTTCTTTGGGTTCACCGTAGACCAATAGTCCTGCATAAGCCGTGAGACCCGGCATTCCTAGAATACCTAATGCTGTGCTCAGAGGCGCAGAGGAAGGGTCTAATTTTCTTACTCCCTCACCGTTTGCAACGCCATACTCTTGCCAACCATTGGAGCAGACTACAATATCCCCTTTGTTATAATCAGGATGCTTAGAGTTTATGACTTCACCCACAGTTCTGCCAACAATTGTGTCCCCTATATTGACCTTCTCAGAATAAATATGTCTTCCTGTAATGACCCCGCGAATATAAGGGTCTAGAGAGAGATGTATAGTTTTAATCATCATCTCATTCTCACCTATTTCAGGTAAGCTTGATTCAGCTATTTGAAAATCAGTTTTTTCTGGAACACCGACTGGAGATTTTTTTAGAATGATTTTTTTATTAATCGTCAAAATTAAAGCTGATCAAGCATGAACTCACAACTACTAACTCTAAACTCTCCACCGTCTTCAACATTTAAAATCTCTACTTCTCCGTCATTAATAACCAAAGAGAAGCGTTGGGATCGACTGCCCATACCAAAACCAGAAGCATCCAGTTCGAGGCCTAATGCAGCAGTAAATTCACCATTACCGTCTGCAAGCATCAGAACTTTACCATTGGCATTCTGACTCTTACCCCAAGCATCCATAACAAAGACATCATTAACAGACATGCAAGCTACAGTGTCTATACCTTTATCAGTTAGTTGTTCCGCTTTGTTCACAAATCCAGGCAAATGTTCTAGTGAACATGTTGGGGTGAAGGCACCTGGAACAGCAAATAAGGCAACTCGTTTTCCTTCAAACAATTCTGAGTACCCTAAAGG
>CAZVRH010000046.1:0-10022 GCA_964629335.1 uncultured Woeseia sp. | reverse complement strand
CTCGATGGTGTTGATCAAGGAATGTCTGCAATCACTCTAAGAGGACTTGATCATGCCTCAACATTAGTTTTACTTAACAATAAAAGACAAACATTTGCAGGAACTCCTTCTCATGAAGGTGAGGGATATATTGACGTCAATATTATTCCTGAGATTGCACTTAACAGGACCGAGATCCTCAAAGAAGGAGCCACTTCTCTGTATGGTAGTGATGCGGTTGCCGGAGTCATTAATTTTATTACCTATGATGAGTTTAATGGAACAAAAATAAGTGTAGGTCATCAAGAAACGTCCGGCTATGATCAATCTGATAAAACCCTAGGTATTATTTTTGGTAAAAACTTTAAGAATTCAAATCTAGTCTTAGCTATGAATCTTTTAGACAGAAGTGCTCTCTCATCCTCAGAAATACCCCGAATAGCTGAAAATGGATTAAGCACTCTGGGTAATACATTTAAGGTTAGTGAAGCAGACACAGTTTTAATAGGCGATTATGCGGGAGCATACACGTCCGGTCAATGGGTTCCTGATCCAAATTGTGAGACAAATGGAGGAGTTTTAGTTGGGTCATTTTGCAAATTTCTCTACGGAACAAGATTTAATATTGTCAATGATGAGGATCATAAAAAATTCTACTTAAGTTATAAGAAAAAAAATGAGAATTTAAGCTATAAATTCACAGCAATTACTGCTCATATTGATGTAAACGATAACCCTCAGTCCCCTTCATATCCAGCCCTTTCTTTTATGTCAAGAAAGATACAACCAGGACATGGCGGAAGCCCTTTTAATGTTCCGGTCACATGGTATGGCAGACCCTTGGGATCATCTTTCCCTTCTCCTTTATCTCCTAAAGATATCGACCAATATCATATAAGTGGCGTTGTTAATTTAGATATTAATGACAACTCTAACCTAGAGCTATCAATCACTCAGAGTAAACATGAGAATTTTCATAACCGACCAGATACCATCAATTCAAGAATGGAAAATGCAATCACAGGCAATGGAGGTTCGAACGGCAATCAAACATGGAATATTTTTGATCCGTTATCAAACTCGGAGGACCTTATACAGTATATAAAGGGTTCAGAACAAAGTTTAAGAACTGGCAAATTAACATCTCTGGATGCAATCCTTAGAACTAAAATTAATGAAAATAATATTGCAATCGGGATGCAGTTAAACGATGAATCTCTTCATGTTAAATATAACGAATTAGCAAGATCTGAATTTGATCAATCAGGAAATCTGATCAAAGGTGCTGATCTTTTATTTCTAGGTGGCGGTAAAAATATTTCATCGAATAGGGATAAAAAAGCCATTTTTTTTGAAATAGAAAAGATATTCTCGGAAAGCTTTGATTTTCTTTTTGCGACTCGGTACGAAAAAGTAGAAAACGATTCTTCTTTTGATCCTAAACTATCGCTTAATTTTAGACCCACTGATGAATTATTGTTAAGAGGTTCAGTGGGAACTTCATTCTCAACTCCTTCAATGGCTCAGTTATATAGTTCTGAAATTGCATTAGGTGGCGTAAGAGATGTCATTAACGGTGTCGAACAATCTAGTTCGCTTTTTGTAAGGGTAATCCAGGTTGGAAACCCAAATTTAGAACCGGCGACTTCCACCAATACAAATTTGGGATTACTTTGGGATATAAGTAACCATGCATCACTATCAATAGATCTGTGGAAAATCAATTATAAAGATCGACTTGAACTCGAAGATGCACAAGCAAAAATTACTGAAAATCCAGATAACCCAGATATTCAACGGAATGAATACGGAGATATAACAGCAGTTAGCACAACATTCTTCAACGAAGAAAAAACAAAAGTTAAAGGCTTAGACGTCAATTTTGATTATAAGAAACAATTAACCAATGGGGTTCTTTTGGATTTAGGTATTAATGCCACGCATCTCATTAAGTTTCTAACGCCTGAGCATGAAGAAGAGGAGGAAGGTCATGAAGGTGAAGAGGAAGGAGGACATGAAGACCACATGGTTAATAGGGTCGGTAAATTTAATTATAATGCACACACACATTCACTTCCTCGACTCAGATTAAACACATTCTTTGGCTTAACCTATAACAAAATTCGTTATTCTGTTAATGCCAGATATCTGGACGGCTATCAGAATCTAAGGCCTTTACCTGCAGCAGCTATTTCTAACGGTTATGAAAATAAAGTTGATTCTTTCTTGGTGTTTGATATTGGCGCCAGAAAAACTTTTGAAATAAATAACAATGAACTAAAGCTAGGGCTTCATCTAATGAATGCTTTTGATAAATCAGCACCACTGCTTTATGATTCACCAGACTTTAGCTTTGATACCAGACTTCATGATCCCCGAGGTCGGCTCATTAACCTTTCATTAGACTATGAATTTTAGATTTATTTAAATATTGGTAGAACTTCATTAGCAAAGATTTCTGTTTGTTCTACCATGGCTCTAAGTCTTGCATCCCTAGGCTCTGCTACTGGGGAACCACCGAGTAAATAGACATGATCAAGCCCTAGCTCAATTAACTCTCCTAAACGATCAATACATTTTTGTGGTGGTCCGACTATGGAGAACCATTCAATAAATTCATCATCAATAAGATCAAGATGCCCACCCTTCTCACTGGAATGATTCATCATGTCATAATCGGTCTGAAGCTTTTTGGTAATTGGTTTCAGTTGATCTGGTAAATGCTCTGTGGGAGCCTCCTTCATAGCCGTAAAGTGTGCAACAAGGCCTGCTAACATTCTTGCCATAGAAATAGCTTTTCTTTCATCCGGATCACAAATCAGATTAATGTAAGCTCCTATTTTTAAATCATCTCTAGGCCTTCCTGTTTCCTCTAGTCTTTCTCTAGCCGTACTCATGGCCCATTCTACTCTCTCAATTGCACTACCCACAGCAAAAGAGACTTGATCAGCAACATCGCAAGCCATAGCGATTGTTTTTGGTCCAGTACATGCAATATCGATTGGAACAGGTTCTATAATCTCAGGATCAATCCAGCGAATTGGGGATTGCATCTGACCCACATCAATAGCTTCTCCTTTAAAATAATTCTTAATGGTCAAAACAGAACTTCTGAGTTCCTCAGTGGTGGCCTGTCTCTTACCAATATGCGCGGCTGCAGAATCACCTCGCCCAATTCCACAAATCGCTCTACCGTCTGACTCTTCTTGTAATGTAGCCATGGCTGACGCAGTCACTGCGGCTTCTCTTGTAACCGGGTGCGTAACCCCTGTACCCATTTTAATAGTAGAGGTAGCGTTTGCAATTAGAGACAGCTGTCCATAAGGATCAGCTGATAAATTCTGTGTGTCAGGACATAAAATTGAATCAAAGCCCATACCCTCTATCAAGGAAGCCATCTCAGCTGAACACTTAGGAACGGGCTCCATTACTACGCCAATTTCTGTCAAAATATCTCTCCTTTGTTTTCCAAAATTATATCTTATTGCTCTAACAAATAAATAAGGGCTTCACTCCCAGGACATAAAAGGCATGTAGCTTTCAAAGCATAATCTTTTCCAAGATACATTGTGCTTTGTTGAGAAAGATTCAAAGATTTATTAGAAATAACTTTCTGAGTATCGTTCATCAAAAATCCTTGCCCAAAATAGCCTATATTTGGTGGACAGGCATTGTTAATGTTATTGGGCACCGAATAGTTTTTTGGCTCAGAGAGTGCGATTTTTCCATAAAGATGATTGCCTTGCATAAATGTGATCATGGTTCTTCCATCATCAGGTCTTCTAAGAAATCGATTAGATTCTTTGCTCGAAAGCTCGTCGCTAAATATTTCATTCATACCGAGAACACTCGAATAGAATTTCTTAGCCGCTTGTGTGTTATTGACGCAATGCGATGTTGTGACAATTTCTGTAAAGCCTTTCTCAGTTGTTCCATTGTCTTTAAAAAAATTACATATTTCCTGAATGGACTCCTGTTCAGAACTCTCTGGCAATTGAACTAAATTAACTGCAATACCGTCAGGGCCATCTATAATAACTTCTATTGGGGCTCCAACCATATTACCAATTTGATGTTCAGTTGGTTCGGACCATGCGTAATAACCCATATTTTCTAGTCTCTCAAGAGACCTATGGATATCTTTTACATAAAAATTAATATTCCAAAATCCTCTTATCATTCCTGTATTGGGATTGGTTTTTATATAGTTTCTTGGGAGACTTGAAAAATCTATTAATAACACCTGGCCAATGTCACTATTTTCTCTTTGGCATAATGATTGTCTTATTCGAGTCCCTTTTGGAACATTCCAAATATTAGTTGTCCCAGCTTCATATTCAAAAATCGTTAGCGCTTTTAATCCTATGATCTCGGAGTAAAACTCAATGGATTTCTCAAGATCTTCAACACTGACCATTGCAAAATTTAATTGGGCTTGATTTGCTTGGATTTTTGACATAAAACATTCCTTACAATAACAATGAACTAGTTGGAAAGATGAAGCAAGAACTACAAACCGAGATAGAGCAGATATTTAGAGAAGCCGAACGAATTTGGGATTCACAACAATATGGAGACCTGAAAAGTCTTTGGGATGAAGACGACCCTGACCCGTTTTATTTAGCTGAAGAACAAGCCGATTGGAAAATTGGTTGGGATGAGCTAAAAAAATATTGGGAACCAATACCGGGTCAAAGAATGATTGAAGCCATTCGAATGAGATTTTACAACATTAAAATCAAACCACTATCAGATGATTACCTTTTTGCAGTAGGTTGGATAAGGCACGATATGAAGATAAGAGGCCCCATGAAAGCTTGGGGTGGCGATGCAAGAATTAGTGCTTTATTTAGAAAAAAACAAGACGGATGGAAATTTATAGCGTATGCAGAAAGCCATAAGACACCCGTAATTTATATGCAAGAACTGTATGCAACATGGACAAAAATACCCGTTATCCACTCAATCACGAAGCGTTTTCTAATGCAGCTCTATGAAAGAAACATCCATCCTAAATTTGAACCCTTCCGAAGAAGGATAATGGACGATGAAAATAAGGAATATAGGGTTAGTGTAAAAAGAAGATTGAGTTTCATAAAACCGGTATTAATTAACCTTTACCATAAAATGATTGGGAAGAAAGTGATACCCAAAGCCTACATCCCTGGACTGATTCCCTGTTTGAATGGAAGAGGCTTTATGGAGGAAGATCTCAATGACGTTTCACAGTCTTTTGTTAAGGACTCTGCAAAAATGAAGGGTGTTTCACTCGATGTTGGTTGTGCTTATGGAATAGCCAGCATTGCTGCACTGAAAAAAGGAGCTGAAATCTTGGCCTCAGATATGGACCAAGGTCATCTTGATATCTTGCTAAAAGAAACGCCAGAAGAACTTAAACCTAAACTCAAAACTAAATTAGGGAAACTTCCAAACATTGATTTTGAAAACAACTCATTCATCTCTATCCATTGCTCAAGATGCCTACACTTCCTTAAACCTGATGAATTAGTTGAAACCCTAGAAAATATGTACACCTGGCTTCAACCTGGAGGTCGAGTTTATTTAATTACTGACACTTGTTTTTCAGGGCCTTGGAAAAACTACCTTCCGGAATACGAAAAGAAATTAAAAGCTGGTGACCCTTTTCCTGGGTTTATTGAAAATGTTCTTGATTGCTTGCCTGTCCCTAAGTTACCAAAAGGTATGACCCCCCATATGAATTGTTTAGACCCAGATACTCTATCTAGGGAATGTGAATCTGCAGGATTTGAAATTATTACATCAAAATTTTTTGGACCTGCAAGAGCCAGCTCCGATTACGGTAAAGATCATGCAGGAATAATTGCAGTCAAAAACTAGTCAAACCTGGATTCCTTGATCGTTTTCAATTCTAAAGATAGTGCGTGTAATTCATCCTTTAGAAATTCAGCTAATAATGAATAGATTAATTGATGTCGCTGCAGCGGTGATGAATCCAGAAAATCATCACTCACTATCAATATCTTTAAATGCATTTTTCCTTCTTTTGCAGGTTGATGTCCTGCATGTAAATGCCCTTCATCTTCAATTAAGAGTTGATGGATATCCAGGTTCAGACGAAGAGTATGCTCAATAATTTCTATCCGACTATTCATTGCTTTTTTTGTATATTCAACTTCAATCATATTAAAGATCAGATAGAATTAGTCTAGTTGATTTAATGAGACTCTTTTCAAGTGAAAAAAATTAGCTTAAAAAAACTACAAGATTCATCTAACCCTAGGAACCAGTCAGATGAATCAAAAAGACTCAAAGATGCTCTGCTTGAGGATTGCTACTTTCTGCTTGTAGATCATGGTATTTCAGAAAAAATCATTGATGAGGCCTATAAGCAATCTAAAATATTTCATGAAATGGAAGACTCCGATCCAAGAAAGGAGGCTACGCATTATCGTTATGCGCATGGTGGCAGAGGTTGGTCGCCATGCGGAGAAGAGCCCGCCTACTCACCAAACACAAAAGCAACATGCTCTGCTTTTGATATGTGTTATGAAATCGAAGAAATTGATGAAGAGTTTGAAAATTATGGTCCAAATTTGTGGCCACCAAAAATGCCGGATTTTAAGGACGCGGTCTATGAGTATTTTCTAGAGTTTTCTAAAGTTGAGAAACAATTAGCAAATAAGATAGAAAAAACATTAAACCTCAAAAAAAACTTTATAGCTTCGAAAATGACAGAAAGATCACCGTCCACGATGAGGTTAATATATTACCCACCGATAGAGGGCACGCCAGAAGAAAACTTGTTTGGTATTAGTGCGCATACTGATTATGAAGTTTTCACACTGCTAACACAATCTGAAAAAGGTTCACAACTCAAACATCGATCAGGAAAATGGCATTTAGTGGAGTCAGATCGTTATGAAATCATTGTAATGTTAGGAGATATGCTTGAGGTAATGACTAATGGAATCATCAAAGCAACTCCTCACCGAGTACCACCAACATCATGGGAACGATATTCCATTACACGTTTTTGTGCGATAGAAGGCCATTATGAGGTCGGCCCACTGGAACAATTTGTAGATGCAGCTATAGGTCCGCTGTATGAGCCAGTGAGTCAACAGAAAAATATAAAAGACGGTTTAGCTCAAGCTTCTGCTAATTCTGAAGCCATGCTTAAAGAAAGTAGGGTTGATAATAGATTTAAGTACCAAAAAGAGAATAGATAAAGTATCAATCTATAAACATCGCCCATTTTGCAAATGGAGTTACCCAAGCAATCTTAATGACCATACAGCAAATAATATAGAGGGTTAGAACCGTCCCAATATTACCACGAATCGCTCCACTAACCATTCCATGTTTAGGATCATCAGAGTTTCGATTCCTCCCGTAACGTATAACATCGGGAGTGATACTTATTGCTGCCATTAACCAGAAGGCAAAATAGCCGTTCCAAGCCCAAGGGGCATTATGCAAACCTCCCCAAGATTCAATGAGCATTAATCCAGATACTGGAATGATAATTGATGTAGTCATCGTGATAGATAAGGCACCTTTTCTTAAAAAAGACCTCGCCCAAATACCCACTTCTTTAGGTTGATTGAAGCGAATTTGCATAGCCCATATATTCGAAAAAAAGGTATGCCCAAAAAAAAGGAATCCAGCAAACTCATGAATAAACAATAATAATAAGTAGTTAATACCAAAATCATTAAGCCTTAAACCAAACAAAGGCAGCGCACTAAAAAATGTGATTGCTAAATAGATGAAGTACCAAAAAAAACGGTTAGGATCATCGAGATGTGTTGTTTCTGAATTCACTCTACTGTCCTAAAATTTGACAGTGGGAGCAACATTAGCAGTCGCCCATACGTCAAAAGGTACGATCTTACTCGCAAAGGGGTCGGAAAATAATTGATCTATTAACCAGCTTTTTCTCATCTCCTCTTGAGCAATTAAATCCTCCTCACTATAAGGATCGTCCATTCTTTGTTCAATAATCTCAAAATAGGCATCAACAAACTCAGAATACATTCCTTTGATAAATCGGTAACTTAAGTCCCCACTTTCCCTGAAAACTGGAGGCCCATAAAAACTAACACCAGCACATGTAGGTTTTCTCCTAAATTCTGCAATAGTCTCCTCTGTACCTTTGCAAACCAATCTTCTGTATAAGCTTGGATCCTTTTTATTTTCTTCAAAATAATCATCGGTTACCTTTCTCAAATAATCAATATCACTCTCAACCCTAGTGCCTGGCATCACATCAAGCCAACCACCAGTTCCCACAGATCCATCTTCAAATATTTGCAGCACTAAAGTTGCGTGTAGCATTCCAACCAGAGGAGTTTTTGGATGAACATCTATGGAATAAAACCGTCCCCATAGTAACTTTCTTTTTTCTCCTCTTCCTGGTGCCGTCATTTTTCCTTCTGAAATCATTCGACCTATTTTTTCAACAACAGGGCCTCTCGCCACTCTTACATCAAAATCTGAGTATTTTGTTGTTGAAATGTAAGTTTCATCAGAAACATTGCCATTCCTATTATCAGAGCAATCGAAACTTTGTTGATTGACATTTGGATTATTGATACAGCCACTCCATTTAAAATACTTTTGATCTGATTCTTTAATAAACTGCATTAGATCTTCAGCAATCACTCTATTTTCAGCTGAAAGTTTTTCAAGCCTTTGGGACTGACTGCCAAAATCTTTTTCTTCAATTAGAGAGCAACTACTAATTATTACTGATAGAGACATTAAGATTATTATTTTCATATGTGTATGCATTGATTATTTCTTCCAATTAAAATTATAATTTGATTCTTATTTGATTCAATAGGAAAAATAATCCTAATTAATATCTACAGCAAAATTCTTAAGATCTTCAAAGTCTATATAATCTAGAGCGCCTTGGTGTGTGGAAGATAAAACCACTTTTGGAGCAGCTCCAGACTCAAATGCTTGCTGCCATCTAGGAGCACATAAGCACCACTTGTCACCAGCATTAAGTCCAGGAAAACCCATAGCAGGCATTGATGTTGATAGATCGTTACCTACGGAAGCACTATACTTTAAAAAATCTTCAGTCATGATTACACAAACTGTATGGCTGCCTACATCCTCATCTGATGTGTCACAACACCCATTCCTAAAAAACCCCGTCTTGGGAGCACCACTGCATTCTTTTAGAGGCTCACCAAAAACATTTATAGATTCTTTCATGTTTATTTCTTTCTTACTATTGTTAAACCATCGCCGACAGGAATCATGGTCAAATCAATCCTCTTATCATTGAAAAGCATTTTGTTAAGCCCTCTTAATGCAAGGGTATTGTTGCTTTGATCGCTTTCATCGGCAACGGCTCCACTCCATAAGACATTATCAAAGATTATTATCCCGTCATTAGATAGCAACTCTAAACTGATTTCATAGTAATTTTTATAATTTCCTTTATCTGCATCAATAAAAATAAAGTCAAAACTAGACGAGTGATTTTCTTCTATTAATTGATTCAATGAATCTAGGGCATCGCCAAGACGCAGATTGATTAAATGCTCTACGCCACCTTTTTTCCAAAAACTTTTAGCAATTTCAGTTGCAACAGGATCGTTATCGAGGGTGATTATTTGTCCTGTTTTCATTGCCATAGCACAGACAAGCGAACTGTAGCCGGTGTACGTACCTATCTCTAATAATTTCTCAGCTTTGATAACCTTAATTAACATGGCCATAAATTGACCCTGATCCGGTGCAATTTGCATCATTGAGCCAGGCATTGATGAAGTTATCTCCCTCAAGTTCTTCAATACCTCATGCTCTTCTAGTGACACTGATAGCAGGTAGTCATACATTTTATCGTCAATTTGGATGGTTCGGTTACTCATCGGTCATCTTTAGTTGGACAACGATAAAATGAAAATAAAAACGAGGATTATAAAAAAGAACAACGAAACTATAGATGAAAAAATCCAATATTTTTTTATATTCTTCTTCATTTAAGTGGTGGGCCGTGAAGGATTCGAACCTTCGACCAACTGGTTAAAAGCCAGCTGCTC
>CAZVRH010000045.1:0-10134 GCA_964629335.1 uncultured Woeseia sp. | reverse complement strand
TCAATCACTCATATTAATTTAGCAAATGGCTTTAGAGGAGGAGAAAGACAAACTTTTCTTCTGATGCAACAGCTATCCTCTAGAGGTTATGAGCAGAATTTGATTGCAAAGAAGAATTCGCTGTTAGCAATTAAAGCAAATGAAATAGATAATGTAAGAATCGTTGAATCCCGATTCAATGCAGTGGATTGTTTTGAGCATTTACGTAAAGATACGGTCTTGCATTTTCATGAATCGAGAGGCTTTTTTTCTGCTTGGTTATTGGGTCTTGCTAATGGATCCAAATATGTGATTACGCGAAGGGTGCAAAGACCTCCTAGATCAACCTTCATCAACAAAATGCTGTTTAAGAATGCAAATTCAATCATTGTCTTGAGCCATGCGATAGGAGAATCTATTGAGGCTGCCTTAGGTGTAAAGTTAAATTATAAAATTATACGAAGTGCTAAGACTGGCTTTATTCCTAACCAAGAAGAAGTGGATAAAATTAAATCTACACTGAAAGAAAAATTTGTTGTGGGACATATTGGTGCCCTTGACGATAGTCACAAAGGACAGCAACAAATTATAGAACTAGCTAAAAGAACACATCTAACTCAACCGGATATTCATTTCATGCTGCTGGGTTCTGGGAAAGATTCAGATCATTTTAAACAACTAAGCAGAGGTCTAGAGAATATTGAATTTGTGGGCCAAGTAGACAACGTTGGAGATTACTTAGCATTATTTGATGTGTTTATATTTCCTTCTAGGCACGAAGGATTGGGGTCAATTTTATTGGATGCTATGGATTTTGGTCTACCTATCATCGGTTCTAATGAAGGAGGTATCCCAGAATTAATTGAGGATGGCTTGAATGGATTTTTGGTTGATGTAAATAACACCGACGGGTATCAAGATGCTCTGCATAAGTTATATTCTGATTTGAATCTAAGGGCAGAAATAAAAAAAGTGAATCTTGAGAAATCAAAAGTATACTCTCCAGAACATATGACTGATAAATATATAAAAATTTATAATAAGCTACATAATGCATCCTAATTTTGATAAAAAGGTTGATGAAGCGTTAAGTCGTATTTCTCATTTGGTTCGAAAGACCCCCTTGCAATATTCTCCTTCATTGAGTGAACGTACTGGATCAGAGGTTCATCTTAAACTTGAGAATTTTCAAGTTACAGGCTCATTTAAAGCCAGGGGCGCAACAAACAAATTAATGATTTTGTTGAAAGATCAGCCTCAGAGGATTATCACAGCTTCTTCAGGAAACCATGGTTCAGCAGTCGCGAACGCAGCTGCGCAACTAGGTCTGGAGGTATTGGTTTTTCTTCCTGAGACTGTTTCTCCAGCCAAGCTCAATAAAATTAAACTTTTTGGCGCCCAGGTTATCTTGTCCGGACAAGACTCAGGGGATGCTGAAACAGCTGCAAGAAAGTACGCGAAAGAAAATCAGTTATCTTACCTGTCTCCATACAATGACCTGGATGTGATAACAGGCCAAGGAACAACTGCAGCTGAAGTCTTTGATGAAAAGAAAGATTTTGATGCAGTCTTTATTGCTGTGGGTGGAGGTGGACTCATTTCAGGGGTTGGCGGCTATCTTAAACAAAAAATTTCGAACATCAGTGTTATTGCTTGTTCGCCATTAAACTCTGCAGCCATGCATCATGCTTTAAGCACAGGGAAAATAGAAAAAATAAAGCACTTAAATACCCTGTCTGATGGCACAGCAGGAGCCTTAGAGTTCGGCGCGATAACATTTGATTATTGCAAAACCATTGTTGATCAATCAATTGTGGTTAGTGAGGAAGAAATTGCATCAGCGATGAAAGATTTTATAGGAGAACATCAAATGATGATTGAAGGAGCCGCTGGCGTGGCCATTGCTAGTTTTCTCAAAGAATCTGGTCAATATAGAAATAAAAAAGTTCTGATTATAATTTGTGGAGGCAATATTAGTAATCAAACCTTAGTTGAGGTTTTAAAATGAATGACAGTGTTGTTATGAATTGGGATGAAATCGCTTCATTATTGAGTCAAATCAATGTCCATGAAGCAATGAAGAACGCATTTATTGAATATTCAAAAGGCAACTCAGAAATACCTCCAGTCGGAGAATTACTATTTGAAGATCCACCCGGAGAGGTGCATATCAAATACGGATATATAAAGGGAGGTTCACATTATGTGGTTAAAATTGCCTCTGGATTTCCAGACAATCAAAAGCTTAAAATGAAACCAGGGCAGGGGATGATGTTGCTATTTGATATCAATAGCGGCCTCCCTCGAGCAATCCTTATCGACGATGCGAACCTAACTGATTTAAGAACAGGTATTGCTGGGGCTATTTCATCACAAAGACTTGCTATTCCAAGTATTGATTGTGCATCGATTATTGGTAGTGGTGTTCAGGCCCGTTATCAAATTAGATGTCTATTAGATTTGCTTCCAATAAGATCGATCAAGATTTGGGCTAGAAATGCTGACAAAGGAAATGAATTGATCAATGACTTAAAGCATTTAAATATCAAGCTCGAGTTCATAGATGATCTTGAATTACTGGTTAGAGAATCAAAATTGATTATAACGACCACATCTTCAAGAAAGCCTCTAATTAAGGCAGATTGGGTTCAGAAAGGAACGCACATTACCGCTGTAGGCTCAGACACTCCTGAGAAATGTGAATTGGAGCCAAAGCTTCTATCCAAAGCTTCATTGATTGTGGCTGACAGTATTGCTCAGAATAAATTAAGAGGTGAAATTCACCAAGCGCTTAAAGCCAATTGTGTCTCAGAAAATGATCTGATTGAACTTGGAGAATTGCTCGATAATAAAAAGGCAGGAAGAACTGATGATCAACAGATAACGATAGCTGATTTAACTGGAGTTGCCGTTCAGGATTTGGTTATTGCAGAAGCTGTATACAACGCTAAGGTTCGAAGTTAATTCGCAAGTTGAGTATTATTATTCATTCTCACTCTTGTTTATTTCTAACCAAAACATTGTAATTTTCTTTCCCATCATCTCATCGTCTACTGATTCTTGAAAAGTCTCAAAAAAGCCTAACTTCTGAAGCACTCTATATGATTGTTCATTTCCCTCTTTGTATGAAGCTTGAATGCTATCAAGATCTAGATCATGGAATCCAAAATCAAGCATGGCTCTGGAAGCTTCAGTGGCAATACCCTTATTCCAAAACTTAGGGATAACCCAATACCCTAATTCACAAGTTTTTTCTTTAATATCAGATAAACCAACACCGCCTGCAATTTCTCCATCCATCTCAATGATTAAGTTAAATGCAGTTCTATTGGCAATAAATTGATTTGATCGATTAATAAAATTGATCGCATCACTTATCTCATATGGATAGGGAACTTGAGTGAGCCATCTGATAATTGAAATATCATTAATTTTATCTGCCAGTTCCTCAGCATCATCAAGGAACGGAGCCCGAATAATCAATCGTTTTGTGATTAGTTCCAAGACTTAGTTTTTATTAATTAAATTATTAACTTGCTCAATAACATCATTAGGTTTTATGAGATTCATAGCGTCAGGATGCTTTATTTTTTGCCCAAATTGAACTTCTGTCGGTGATTGATTCATATATATTCTTAAGGCTTCGTCGTACTTATTAATCAACCACTTGTTAGAGTTATAAGGACCAGTTCTTTTAGGGTTACTCATCGCATACAAGCCAATCACTGGTTTACCCATTAGGGTTCCTATATGAGCCGGTCCTGAGTCTGGGCTAATAATGAAGTCAGAATATTTGATTAGCGCAGCCATTTCTCTGATCGAAGTTTTGCTAATTAGATTAAGGACTCTTGTGTCAAATAAAGCATCTAATTTTTTAGCATAATCTTGCTCTGCAGGTGAATTCCCACCGGTGAGTATTACTTGGACATTCTCTGTTTTGAGTAAATGCCTGATGAGTTCAGCATAATTATCAATAGACCAACTCCGGTTGTATTGATCACCGTATCGCTGACTGCTGCAAGGACTGATTAAACAGGTGATTTTATTCGAATCTACCTGCTCTCTGGCAAAATCTTCTTCGGGTTTTAATCTTAGAGGAGTCCAAGTGGGGGCGCTATCCATATGTATATGTTTTGAAAATTCTAACATTCCATCAAGCACATGCTGATTTTTGATAGATGGAATATATTCATTACAAAACCAATTTTGTAGATCTCTTGCTCTGCTCTTATCATAACCAACTTTTCTTTTTGCTGGAATGGCCAGACTGATAAGGTTTGCAGACATCGATGCATGCATATTTAAAGCTACATCAAAATATCTTCCTTTTAGTCTTTTCTTAATCTTTAAATAGGAGGTCAGCAGTTTCTTTTTATCAACTACAATGAAATCTATTCCCTGAATATCTTTGAATAATTGATACTCTGTTTTTCCAATCACCCAGGTGATGTTAGACGTTGGACTTGAAGATCGAATATTTTCTATGACCGCAAGTGCGTGACAGCAATCCCCAAGTGCTGATAACCTAATTAAACAAATTTGGTTTGTTGATTGTGTTTTATCAGTCGTCATAAAAATGAATAGTCAATTATTAACAATTAAACAAAATATCATCTTATACGATGATACTTTAATCAGTGAAGCCGATGAGAATCTTTTTGACCCTAACTTTTGGGTTAATGATGAGCAAACTCAATCAATTAATAAAGGAAGAGGGAGAGTTTTATTGATCCATTGCCAAGGGCATCCTGCGGTTTTAAAACATTACTCTAGGGGAGGCTTAATAAGTCATTTCTTAAACGATAAATATCTTTGGCTAGGAGAACAAACCGCAAGGTCCATCAGCGAATTCCGAGTCTTACAACGAATGCACCAATCTGGACTGCCAGTTCCTCGTCCTTTAGCAGCAAGAGTCTACAAACAAGGCATCTTTTATACTGCCGATCTTATTACATTAAGAATAGACAACACTTTTTCAATGGGTGATCTCCTGGCAGAGAAATCTTTGACTGCTGATCTTTGGAGAACAATAGGTAAGTGTATTGCTTTGTTTCATCGTAAAGGCTTTTATCATCATGATCTGAATATAGAAAACATATTAATTGACTCTGAGGGGAGTGTATTTTTATTGGATTTTGATAAAACTTATACAGCTGGTGTGAGTAAAACAATAGCTGAGAAAAATATCAATCGGTTAAAACGATCAATTAATAAACAACTTTCAATTTCTGGTGATCAATTTCCTAAGAAAGAATGGCAGATCTTGATCCAAGAACACACCAAAGAGTTGAGTTAACATTCACTGTATGGATCCTGCTTGGTTGACGTATTTTTAAATCGCCTATGTACCCAATAATATTGCTCTGGATGCTGAAGAATATGCTCTTCGAGAATCGTGTAAATGTTTTGCAAATATTTTTGGGGATCACTCGTGTCGGGATTGATTTCAGGATATATCTGTAAGACATAACCCTTTCCATCAGCTAGTCTTTTAGGAAAATACGGTAGCACTGAGCATCCCGTCATATTTACGAACCTGCATATGGCAGCAGTCGTGGATGCTGGCTGCCCAAAAAAGTTTACTTCAACGGCATTTTTACCTAAAAAACTTTGATCAGAAGCATACCAAACAATTTTTTTATTTTTCAAAGCACGAATTAATTCTTTTATCTCAAATTTAGTCATCAAACTGTCAAGGGATCTCATTCTTGCTTCACGGAAGAACTTATTAATTATAGGGTTACTGCCTACTCGGTACATTCCAACCACTGGCGGCAAGTGATCCGCGATAACTTGTCTTCCAACCAGTGCACTGATTTCTAAAAGTGTGAAATGAGCACTCATGAGTATTACTCCCTTGTCTTTTTTTACCGCCTCTCTCAAATAATCAACACCTTCCAGTTTGACAATTTTTTTCAAACTTTTATTCGATTTCCAACGAACCATTCCAACTTCAACATAACCTACACCTAGAGACATAAAATGTTCTTTTAATAGCGATTCCTGTTCAATTCTTGATAATTGTGGGAAGCATAATTCTATGTTTCTTCTGGCTATTTTTAATCTTTTTGACGGAATTCGGTAAAACAATAAGCCTATACACTGGCCAATGGAGATCAGCACTTTAAAGGGCAATAGAAGAATGATTCTGGTTAACCCAATGAAGAAAAGAATCATCCAATTCTTAGGTTTGAAGTACTCCAGAAAAGAAATATTTTGTGGGTTAGAATTGCTCATATAAATCTCAACTGGTTTAAGTATACTCAACTTATGAAAAATAAAGAAAACCTAGATCATTTATCACCTGATCAAATTTTTGTCACCCAAGAAAAAGGAACAGAAGCACCATTTAGCGGTGACTTGCTATACAACAAGGACCAGGGCACTTATGTTTGTGTTTGTTGTGAACACGCTCTCTTTGATGCTGAAACTAAATTTGATTCAGGCACAGGTTGGCCAAGTTTTTATGATGTTCTTCATTCTGGCGCTATTAATATTGAGATCGATCGAAGTCACGGTATGACCAGAGAAGAGGTTTTATGTGGGAATTGTAATGCCCATTTGGGCCATGTGTTCTCTGATGGCCCAAAGCCGACAGGCTTGAGATATTGTATTAATTCATTGTCGTTGGATTTTAATCCAGAGTCTGATTAATTCACATCTGGGTTTAAGCTATACAAACCGGTTAATTCTGTTTCGGCTATAACATGGCCCTCAATGGCTTTGAGCACATCACTTCCAGTAAAAGCACCTTCAACAGGGCATCTCCTGATGTCGCATGCAAAAAGTTTAAAACGGTAATGGTGTGGGATCTCATCGTTCCAAGGTGGGCATGGACCCTCGTAACCAAAGTAATTACCCTCCATTTCAGGATCACCAGCCATGAAGTTGGTGTAGCCATTTATTCCTTGTCTAGATCCCGGGGGACCGCTTGGATTTTGCTTCCCTTTTGGAGTAATTCCATTAGAACATTCAGCTTCTTTAACCCCTCCATCTGTTGGTTGAATATCCACCATCACCCAATGCATAAAGTCTACTCGTGGCAAATCTGCTGAAATTGTCTTACCTTCTTTATTGAAGTTCTCGACTGAGGAGGGCACATCGGTATCAACACATATCAAAACCAGTGAGTGAGTGCCAACAGGGATATTTGACCAACTGAGCTGAGGGTTTTTATTTTCTCCTAAAGCCATATGAGTTGCTCGATCCTTAATACCAAATGCACATTTTTCAGGAATCCAGTCGTTGTGATTAAAGGTGTTAGACGTTAATCGCATATTTTTATTTTCTTCCGGTTAGATTTTTTATGAAATCAGATTGAACAAATAATATCAAACCTGAAAGTAGAATAGCACAAGCCCATTCAGTTCCAGCCACGAAAATAACTTCATAGGAAGTTTCCCACCCTTTGTAGTTATAGACCACGATGATCAAACCAATAAATACAGACCATATCATCCATCTTATTTTCTGACTGAGCGGTAACCCATACATCTGGGTGACCACAAACACACCTAAGAAGCCAAATAAAAACATCGGCCAATTATCCCCGTTCATCAAAGCCACCAGAAGGGCGTGAATTACAACCATAGCTTCCACAAAGATAGTCCATTTAGGGTTTAAGTGAGCACGAGTGAAAAAGAGACTGCCTTGCAACAACAATAGAAACATATATAAAAATCCTACGATATGCCCTTGGGTCCCAACCATGGGGTGGTACCAGAAGGTATAAATGGTGGCCCAAGCAAAATAATATCCATGGTATTTTCTTAATCCTGTGGATGCTGCAGTAACAAAATTTAATTTCTTTCCAAAAAACATTCCTCGTCGTTGGTTTTCCATCATTAAGACCACAAACAATAAAACTATTACAGACCATTGTGCCGACTGTTCTATTACATCCTGAGCTAGCCCGTCATACCAGATTGCTGTTTGAATCAAATGCAAGGTTATAAAAACAGCATTGGTTGCCAGTGCAGCGATATTAAACCAATGCAGACCAGCGGTGTATTGAGGTCGCTCTTGTTGCGCTGCATAAATCAACCACCATATAGAAATTTGATGTCCAAGATAGAGTCCCCAAGCACTTAGCCTGGTTATAAAAGTTGGTTCATTCAATTGCCATGCATACCAAAATGCTACACCCTCTGGCCTAGGTAATAGTTTTTGATCGAGGAAGAAGAGCTGCTCCGCTATCCAGATAAATCCTGAGAATACTAAACTGAAGGCAATACCTAGCTTGAGTGCTTTTGAAGAATTAATTTTTTGAACTGTTTCAGTCATATTATTTGCTGCATTCTAAGTTATTTAGCAATCATATAAAACTTTTCAAACATAGTTTATTATTAAAGTATAGATACAATTCGATAATGAGCGTATGGCAGATTTCTTTAATTTCTTTAAATCAAAAAAAAACCAAGCGACTGAAGAGGAATCCATAGATCCTGTAGAGATGGCAACCGCGGTTTTATTGATCGAAATGGCTCGTGCTGATTTTAATCAAGCCGATGACGAAAACGGGGTCATTAAGCAATTGCTTAAAGATCATTTTGATCTTAATAACCAAAGGACCAACCAACTGTTTTCTGAAGCAGAATCAATAGCAGACAACGCTGTTTCACTTCACGAATACACAAGAGCATTGCATGAAACTTTAGAGCCTGAGGCTAAGGAAGAAATTATTGAAATGTTATGGCGATTGGCACTTTCAGATGAGAACCTGGACAAGCATGAGGATTATCTGGTTCGTAAGGTCGCTGATCTTCTCTACGTAACTAATTCTATTGTGCTAAAAATTAGACACAAGGTTACAGATAAATCTTAGATCGCTCTTCCTAGATAAATGCAAGCCATCTATGAATGATCATTATTGACTGTCTAGACAGGCCTTTATCACAATAATATTTCTGTAATTGAGTTTGAGATAGCTTGGATACTTTCAGTCATTGGATTCACAACAGGGATCTTAATTTCCCTTTGAAGTTGTTTAGTGTCCACCTCTTCATTTGAATTGATACAAACACCCAAAACATCCTTGCCGTAATTTTGGATAAGGCTTATTTCATCTACAAGGCCTGGTAACACGCAACCAATATCCTCAAAATTATCGAAATATTTTCGATCCAACGGATGCACAAGGACGACGCCATCCACATCACCTGATAATAGTAATTCTGACCCACATGGACCTGATGGGTTTCGAAGAGAAGACTGACCTTCAATCAAAATAATTTCAGGATTGCTTTTCTCAGCACACTCCAATATAGATTTTTCCAGTTCTCCTGAAACGAAGTCGTTCAATGTAGCATCTAAAATGAACCCGTGTTTGAACCCTTGTAAGAACCCTGTTTGCCCTGTATAGATCACCTCAGTTTTAATATTGTTTGCATTTAAATCTTTCACTAGAAATTGACACGCAGTTCTTTTTCCGGTTGCGCAATCAGTTCCCAAAACGGCAATTCTTGGTGTCTTTAATTTAAGGATCTCTCCTGTCCAGAATGAGAGTTCGTCGATGGTTTTTGGTTTACGGATGTCATAAATAGTTGCCTTTGAGGAAGATACGAGTGATTTGAATTCAGAATCCTCAGACAATAATTCATGCAGACCGCTAACTACATCAATGTTATTCTGCAGTGAATCTTCTACGATTGATCGATGATTTATGGGCAATCGTCCCCCACCAAAAGCAACACCAATGACAACAAAATCAGGCTTTTGATCGATTGTTTGTAGTGCTTGATCTAGATTCTCAAATATCGGAACACTTTTTTCACAATGACTTACGATCTCATCGCTAGACTGATTGTGATGTTTATGATCAATTACACCTAATAGTTCAAATCGATCCGATAGACGCAGCAAGCCATGGGCAGTCTTGGCATGAAGATCATCTAGTAGCCCTCCGCTGTATACCAAGGCTGTCCCTTTAAGGTCATTCATGTTGAACCCCTATCCCTGATTTATCGTTAGTTCGCATAATACCTGACTCGCAAATATAGCCTCCTGAAACTAAGTCCCATCCTAAGTCAAAAAATCCATCTAAATCAATATACTTTGTATTTTTAGAAGAAAGCGCTGCATGTAATGCAGCTGAGATGCTAACTTTGCTTTCATCAAAACAGCCCCACATTAAATCAATACCTTCAGACTCTGCTA
>CAZVRH010000044.1:0-10934 GCA_964629335.1 uncultured Woeseia sp. | reverse complement strand
TGGTGCCACAATAAGGGCAGATGGTTCTTTGTGTATCCACTTGCAAATATACTCTTGGATGACCGTCCCAATCATCAAACTCTTCTAAAGGACAAGCTAGTGGCAAATCATCTTTTGATATTTGTATTAATTTCTCTTCATTGGTTGCCATATTTAACTATTCTATCAAGAATAAGCTCGGACTAAGAAACAGAAATACATTAAAAAAGCCCTGCGTTGCAGGGCTTTTTTTGATAATGAGCTCAGCAATGATTTACATCATACCGCCCATACCACCCATACCGCCCATATCAGGCATTGGTGCTACTGGGGCATCATCTTGCGGAGCTTCAGTAACCATCGCTTCAGTCGTTAAAAGTAATCCAGTGACTGATGCGGCGTTTTGAAGTGCGTATCGAGTTACCTTGGTTGGGTCAACAATACCCATTTCTACCATATCTCCATAGTCACCTGTGGCCGCATTGTAGCCATAATTACCTTCACCATTTGCAACTTCATTTAAAATCACTGAAGAATCATTGCCGGCATTGCCAACAATTTGTCTAAGTGGTTCTTCAAGCGCTCTTCTTAGAATATTGATGCCCACATTTTGGTCATCATTATCACCTTCTAGCTTATCCAATGCTGATTTTGCTCTAACAAGTGCAACTCCTCCACCAGGAACTATACCTTCTAAGACTGCAGCTTTGGTTGCGTTCAATGCATCTTCAACTCTTGCTTTCTTTTCTTTCATCTCGATTTCAGTGGCAGCACCTACTTTGATCACTGCAACTCCACCAGAGAGTTTTGCTAGTCGTTCTTGCAATTTCTCTCGGTCATAATCGGACGATGAATCTTCAATCTCAGCATTAATTTGATTGATTCTTGCCTTAATGTCGGAAGATGTTCCTGCACCGTCAATCACGGTTGAATTTTCTTTAGTGATTTGTACTTTTTTAGCTGTACCTAGGTCTTCTAAAGTTGTTTTCTCAAGGCTTAAACCAACCTCCTCAGAAATAACTTGACCTCCAGTCAGAATTGCTATGTCTTGAAGCATTGCTTTTCGTCTGTCACCAAAACCTGGTGCCTTGACGCCTGCTACTTTGACTATCCCTCTGATGTTATTCACAACCAAAGTCGCCAAAGCTTCTCCTTCAATGTCTTCAGCTATAACAAGAAGTGGTCGCCCTGATTTCGCAACACCTTCAAGTAGCGGAAGCAGATCTCTGATGTTCGATATTTTTTTATCAAAAAGCAAGATATAGGGCTCTTCAAGCTCAACACTTTGGCTGTCTGCTTGGTTGATAAAATAAGGAGACAGGTAACCTCGATCAAACTGCATACCTTCAACCACGTCTAACTCATTCTCAAGCCCGGACGCTTCTTCAACTGTGATTACTCCCTCTTTACCCACTTTTTGCATAGCCTCAGCAATGACTTCGCCAACGGCCGTGTCAGAATTTGCAGAAATGGTTCCAACCTGAGCAATCGATGTATCGTCAGCACATGGAACAGAAATTGATTGCAGTTGATCGACAACCGCTGCACTTGCTTTGTCAATTCCTCTCTTAAGATCCATAGGGTTGAAGCCTGCAGAAACAGACTTTAATCCTTCCCTAAAAATCGCTTGCGCGAGAACAGTGGCAGTGGTAGTTCCGTCACCTGCAACATCAGATGTTTGCGAAGCAACTTCTTTTACCATCTGTGCGCCCATGTTTTCAAAGTTATCTTCTAACTCAATTTCTTTTGCAACAGAAACGCCATCCTTCGTTACTGTAGGTGCACCAAAGCTTTTATCTAAAACGACATTTCTACCTTTGGGACCCAAAGTGACTTTTACAGCATCAGCAAGTACATTCACACCTGCTATCATTTTCTGACGTGCATTATTACCAAACTTAACTTCTTTAGCAGTCATTTGTTTTTCCTCTTTATTTAAATATTAATATTTCTGATGGCTGGTTTACTCAAACACCGCCATCACATCATCTTCTTTCATGACTAGAAGATCTTCGCCATCGACTTTGACTTCAGTTCCACTGTATTTACCAAACAGAACTGTATCTCCTACTTTTAGATCCAACGGTCTTACTTCACCATTGTCTAAAACTAAACCATTACCCACAGCAACAACTTCACCTCTACTAGGCTTCTCAGCAGCGCTATCAGGAATTACTATTCCACCTGGAGAAGTTGTTTCTTCCTCCATGCGTCTCACAATCACTCGATCTTGTAGTGGACGAATATTCATCTCTGATCTCCTTAATTTTGTTATTATCTCTTTACATCTTCATTGAGAATTAGCAGTCTCGACAGAAGAGTGCTAATAATAAGGATGAATTTTAAAAATTCAAGCTAGTTTAGGAACTTTTTTTGCTTTTTTACAAAAGATAATCATATGTTAATAAGATTAAGTAAAAAGTTAATATCAATCAGAGGTTATTTTTTACTAACCCTCTCCTTTGTTAGTTTTAATCTGCTAGCTCAACAAGTATTGAAACCTCAGGAAGCATTTCCAGTTGAAGTTGCTTTTCAAAATAATGTTCTTCAGGTCTCTCACCAAATCAAAGAGGGTTATTACCTCTATAGGGATAAGATTTCATATGAGTCTCAAGATTCA
Source organism: uncultured Woeseia sp. (assembly GCA_964629335.1). Classification (GTDB taxonomy): domain Bacteria; phylum Pseudomonadota; class Gammaproteobacteria; order Steroidobacterales; family UBA11654; genus CACPJA01. The sequence goes on along the minus strand of CAZVRH010000044.1, from coordinate 8,335 downwards.
AGAATCTCTTTAGATTCAGTTGTTCTTCCACAGGGTATTAAATATGAGGATGAGTTTTTTGGTAAAACAGAAATATTTAGAAAAGATTTCACAATCTATATCCCTTTTTCGACAAGTTCCAGCGAAGAGATCAATAATTTTGATCTACAAATAAATTCACAAGGGTGTGCGGACATAGGATTATGTTATCCCCCACAGAAATGGCTTAGAAACGTCAAAACTGGAAGCCTTATTGAAGCATCAATCAATAATTCCGTTATAGAACTTTCGGATCAAGCTAGACTCGGGAACATTATTACAGAAACCAATATTTTTCTTGTCTCTTTAATATTTCTAGGCCTTGGATTTGCTTTAGCCTTCACACCTTGTCACTTACCAACCATCCCTATCTTGTCGTCCATAATCATTGGGCAAGCAGGCAATAATAAGTTGAAAAGTCTTGGTTTATCAATGAGTTATGTTTTAGGCATGGCAATAACTTACTGTGCAGCAGGGGTTGCGGCAGCGGTTGCTGGACAGCAACTTCAAGCGTTATTTACACTACCAGGATTTATTATGTCAATGTCGATTTTATTCTTTATCCTTGGATTAGGAATGCTGGGTGCACTTAATATTCAATTACCAAATAATTTTCTAAATCGCATCAATTCTAGATTATCAAATCAAGTTGGGGGGAACTATGTTGGTGTAGTTTTTATTGGAGCGCTTTCAGCACTGCTGGTCACGGCTTGTGTTGCTCCCCCATTAGTAGCCACATTGATGGTTATCGGTCAAAGTGGTGACATTCTAAGAGGAGTGATAGCTCTATCATCACTTAGTCTCGGCTTAGGGATTCCTCTAATCATTATCGGTTTATCAGCTTCCAAATGGCTACCAACGTCCGGCGAATACCTTGAACTCATAAAGAGTCTTTTTGGATTTGTAATGTTTGGCTTGGCCATTTGGGTTATAAATCCAATCATCAACCAGAACACCTTAACCACTCTTTGGATTCTTCTAGGGTTCATAACAATTTTCTATTACCTGGGTAAATTACGCACACGTTTAATGGGCTATCAATTAGGTTCCCTTATAAGATTAACTCTGGTAGTTGGCTTGTTAGGTTTTTACGCTTTCTCTCCCTCTTACTTAAGCATGAAAGATAGGGATGGAGGTGAAAAAATTTCAGATCAATATTTTGCGTCGGTGCAGTCAGTGAATGATCTAGACCAATTTATTGAAAAAGCAAAAAACAATCAGCAAATCTCACTGCTCTACTTTACAGCCGATTGGTGTGTTTCCTGTAAGACCCTAGAAAAAAATACATTTAACAACGAAGATTTTTTGAAACTCCTCGGACAAATAAATGCCATGAAAGTCGATGTTACCGCAAATAACATTGACGATAAGAAACTGATGAAGCAATTCAGCATTTTTGGTCCACCCACAATCGTAATGATCAGCAAAAAAGGAAATGAAATCCAATCCTCAAGAAAAATAGGTGTTGTCAATCCCGATGAGCTTATCCAAGAGATAGAAAAGCTATCCCTATGAAAGAACAGAACCCAAAAAAGCGAGTTCTCCAAGTTCTAGTTTTGTTAACCCTGGTCTCTATTGGAGCTATTTACTTAATAAATACTACACATAACTCAGAAGCAGAACCCGTCTTCATTGAATCCTTCATCTTAGAGAATCTTAATGGAGTTCCATCAGATCTGATTGAGATACATCAAGGAAACTTCTTGATAATTAATTTCTGGGCAACCTGGTGTGCACCATGCAGAAAAGAAATGCCGCTTTTAAATAACTATCATTTAACAAAAAATGAAAATCATCCCGGTGTTCTAGGAATTGCTATTGACGAACCCGATCAAGTACAGAGCTTTGTGGCTGAGTTAGGGATCGATTTTCCAATATTGGTTGGTCAGAGTGAAGCCTATAATTTAATGGAATCATTGGGTAACTCCATTTTAACTCTCCCATACACGATTCTAGTCAATAAAGACGGCATGATCGTGTGGAGCAAAAACACTGAAATCAAGGCCGAAGACTTAGAGCAAATACTAAGTCTGCAATAATATATAAATCTGGCAGACAAAGTGCTGGCAAGATTGTACTATTACCAAATTATCAGGAGAACCAATGGCTAACCAAGAAGCAGTAATTACAATTGTTATTTATAACCTAATCCTTATTTGCATTGGTTTACTCACAAGAAGAAAAAATAAAACAGAAGATGATTTCTACTTAGCTAATAGAGGTTTAGGACCTTGGGTCGCCGCTCTTAGCGCCTCTGCCAGTTCTTCATCAGCATGGACTCTATTAGGGGTCAGCGGAGCTGCGTATGCATGGGGTTTATCTGCAGTCTGGTTGATACCGGGTGTATTAATTGGTTACTTTGTTAGCTGGACTTGGGTTGCGCCTAGATTAATGGAATTAAGTCAAGAAACAGGCGAAGTCAGTTTACCTGGTGTTTTGTTTCATAACTTTAATGATCGTGAAAAACAATCACTAATGCGATTAAGTGTAATTATTATTACCTCAACCTTGATTCTCTATGTGGCTGCACAATTCCAAGCTGCTGGCACCACTTTCTCCTCTATTTTAGGAATCTCTCAAGAACTAAGCATCATTCTTGGCGCCTTAGTGATTCTAATTTATACCTTTATAGGCGGCTTCTGGGCCGTCAGCTTGACTGATTCCATCCAAGCGGTTTTGATGGTCATAGTGGCTCTCATCTTACCTTGGATGCTTTTATTAATTGGTATTGGAGGATTTGGCGAACTGTCAGCAGCCATGGACGCGACTTGGAGCACTGAAGAACAAAATCTCACCGGTCTACATACAGGATTAATGGGAGCAGGCTTTGCATTAGGAACCATAGGCATCGGATTTGGTTACCCAGGACAGCCATTTGTAGTAAACAGATTTATGGCAGCAAAAAACATTGAAACGATAAAGAGAGGCAGAATTATTGCTCTTATTTGGGCAACGATTATATTCACTGGAATGATCGTTTTAGGATTATCAGCAAAAGTGATGTACTCAACAGTTGGCAACCCTGAAAGTGTTTTGTTTTTTGTGAGTCAAAGATTGTTTGGACCAATTTTTGCCGGAATTATTACTGCGGCTGTTTTATCTGCAATCATGTCAACAGCAGACAGTCAATTACTAACAGTAGCAACATCTGTGGGCAATGATTGGAATAACGGTAAAAAATCATCATTAAAAACTGCTCGAGCCTCAATTATCTTTGTCGTGATCATGGCCACCTTGTTCTCATTATTTACACCAGACACAATATTTAATCGAGTCGTGTTTGCCTGGACTGCATTAGGTGCTGCATTTGTACCGATGGTCTTTTCCAAAGTTTTTAGGTGGAATATTTCTGCAAAACCTGCTTTTTACTCCGTAATAAGTGGATTCCTCCTGACAATTCTTTTTCATTTTCTACCAGATACTCCTGGTGATATTGTTGAGAGAATAGTGCCCATGAGTGTGGGTATGAGTATTCTATTCATAACTAAGAAATCATAAGACACAACTCTATTTAGCCCAATTTTCGTTGAAAATGCAGTTATATTCTGCAATTATGTAGCTATCTTCTATAAATATGTAAAATAGTATGGCAAATATAGTATTAATTAATGGCCCTAATCTCAATTTGTTAGGCAAACGAGAACCCAGTCTTTATGGAGATAAGGATCTAAAGCGAATTGAACAAGAGCTCACTGAAAAAGCCTCTGAATTAAATTGCAATCTAGAATGCTTTCAAAGCAACTCAGAATCAGAAATTGTAGATTTAATTCAAGAACAATCTAACAACTGTGATGTTATTATTATTAATCCTGGAGCCTACACTCACACGAGCATAGCGATCCGTGATGCTTTTTTGGCAGTTGAAATTCCGTTTATAGAAATTCATATCAGTAATATTTTTGCTAGAGAAGAGTTCAGAAAAGAATCTTACTTTTCCGATATCGCGGTTGGAATAATCTCTGGTCTTGGCTTTGAGGGATACAATTTGGCCCTAGTCGCTGCTATCAATCTCTGTGATCAGAAATAGCCATGGACATTAGAAAAGTTAAGAAATTAATTGAGCTACTTGAAGAATCAGGATTATCTGAAATAGAAATAACAGAAGGTGATGATAAAGTCAGAATCTCCAAACAAACAAGTGCCTCTCCTGCAAGTAAAGGGGAAACTCTAGTTCTTTCAAATCAAATTGGAGAGACAGTTGAAGACACCAACGGTTCACCCATACCGAGAAATGGTTTTCATGAAGTCAAAGCACCAATGATTGGGACCTATTATCAAGCAGCCGAACCTGGTGCAGAGGCTTTTGTTAAAGTCGGTGATCCTGTATCCCAAGGTGATACCTTGTGCATTATCGAAGCGATGAAAATGATGAATAAAATTGAGTCGGATGTGGACGGCATAATCGAAAGAGTTCTTGTGCAAAATGGAGACCCTGTAGAATTCGATGAAATCTTATTTTTGATTAGCCAAGAATAAATCAGTGCTAGACAAAATTTTAATAGCTAATCGCGGTGAGATTGCCCTGAGAATTCAAAGAGCCTGTAGAGAATTGGGTATTAAGACAGTTGCGGTATACTCCACAGCCGATGCCAAACAAAAACATGTGCTCTTAGCCGATGAATCAGTTTGCATTGGTCCTCCTGAATCCGTGAACAGTTATCTAAATATGCCATCAATCATCAGTGCTGCGGAGGTCACAGATTCAATGGCTATCCATCCAGGTTATGGTTTTCTAGCAGAAAACGGTGATTTTGCAGAACAAGTAATCCAAAGTGGTTACACCTTTATTGGCCCTAAATCAGAAACCATTAAGTTAATGGGAAATAAAATTACAGCTAAAGATGCGGTCAGAGAAGTTGGCATCAATTGTATCCCAGGATCTGATGATGCGATAAATGATGATTTGGATGCAGTGTATGAACTCGCAGATCAAATTGGTTATCCCGTGCTCATTAAAGCTGCAGCTGGTGGTGGCGGGAAAGGTATGAGAATTGCTCACACCAAAGCAAGCCTTCAACACACCATCGATATCACCAAAACTGAATCAAAATCAGCTTTTGGAGACGACACCATCTTCATGGAAAAGTTACTCGAAGAGCCAAGACATATTGAATTTCAGGTCCTAGCTGATCAACATGGAAACGCAGTCTGCTTAGGAGATCGCGATTGTTCAATGCAAAGAAATCATCAGAAAATTATCGAAGAAGCTCCCGCATCAAATATACCTCATGACAAAAGAGAAGAGATGGTTGAAAAATGTATATCATTCTGCAAACACATTGGATATGAAAGCGCAGGAACACTTGAATTCCTATACGAGAATAATGAGTTCTATTTTATTGAAATGAACACCAGATTACAGGTAGAACATCCAGTGACTGAAATGATCACAGGGATTGATATTGTTAAAGAACAAATAAAGATCGCTATGGGCTTACCGCTGTCAATTAAGCAAGAAGATATAGTTCAATCAGGACATGCTATTGAGTGCAGAATTAATGCTGAAGACTCAAAGAATTTCACGCCATCGCCAGGGAAAGTATCACTATGGCATCCACCAGGTGGGCCTGGAATTAGAATAGACAGTCATTTATATACAGGCTACGAAGTCCCACCATACTATGACTCTATGATTGCCAAGGTGATTGCCAGAGCGAACACCAGAGAATCGGCTATCACAAGAATGGGTATAGCCTTGTCTGAAATGATTGTCGAAGGGATAGAAACCAATCTAGAACTTCAAATTGAAATTATGCAACACAATGCCTTTAAATCAGGCGGGACAGATATCCACTATCTTGAAAAAAGACTAGGCTTATAATTCCTGATTAATCACTCAAAATTTTTTTGAGTCCATGTTATAGTTAACCTTCCTATTCATTTAGGGAATCCGTTTAAACAACACGCATTTATTTGCCAGGGGAAGTATTCTTTTGAAAAAGAAAAACAATAAAAAAAATCAAAAACTGAATGGCTCCCTAAACCACTTAACTGAGAACGCATTAAAAAAATACTTTAAGACTCTAAACGGACATAAACCTGTTGATCTCTATAAATTTGTGATTAAAGAAGTTGAAAGACCACTGATGAAAGAAGTTATGAAATATACAGACAGCAATCAGAGTGAAGCAGCTAAAATACTCGGTATCAATAGAACAACCCTTAGAAAAAAACTCAAAGATTTTAAGATTATATAATCAAGTTTCAATAAACTTATGTCTAAGGACAAGTCAGTAAAAATTAAAACCGCACTAGTGAGTGTTTCAGATAAAGACGGTCTTGATACACTCATAGAATATCTCGATAACAATAATACAAAAATTATTTCCACCGGTGGGACAGCGAAATACATAGAAAGACTCGGTATCGAAGTACACAGAGTATCTGATCTAACAAATTTTCCTGAAATAATGAACGGAAGAGTCAAAACGCTCAACCCGCTCATTTACGGAGGTATCCTCAATAGACCCGGGATAGATGATGAGATACAAAACGAATTTGGTATCAACAATATAGATCTTATAATTGTTAATCTCTACCCATTTGAACAAACAGTGACAAAAGAAAATGCCACTGAAGAAGATGCTATAGAAAATATTGATATCGGTGGACCGAGCATGATCAGAGCATCGGCCAAAAACTTTTACAGTAAAACCATAGTAACTGACCCAGAGGACTATGAGATTGTCATTGATGAATTAAAAAACAACGATCATTCCATCTCTTATTCGATGAGGAAAGAGCTTGCCCTAAAGGCATTCAAAACAACTGCTGTATATGATGACAGAATCCAAAGCTACTTTCAGATAGATACAGATAATTCACTTCCTGATACATTACTTCTCAGATTAACCAAGAAGAATGATCTTAGATACGGAGAAAACCCTCATCAACAAGCAGGATTATATTCACACCAAGTACTCAATAACCAATCATTAACTGGCGCCAATATTTTTCAAGGCAAAGCACTCTCATATAATAATTTTCTCGATGCCAATACAGCGATGAGATGCTCACAAGAATTTAAGGACCCTTGTTGTGTCATTGTTAAGCACGTGAATCCGTGTGGAGTGGCTATTGCAGATAATATTAATGAGGCCTATAAAAAAGCATTTGAAACGGATCCAGAGTCTGCATTTGGAGGGGTCATCGCCGTGAACAGAACTGTCGATCAAGAATTTGCAATACACCTAATCAATAATCAGTTTTTAGAAGTCATGATTGCACCCGCTTATGATGATGCTGCAATTGAAGCCTTTAAAGAAAAAGAGAATATTAGAGTAATCTCAGTAGAGGATTACCAAAAAAATAACATAGATTTTCAAATACAGGCAATTGACGGTGGCTTTTTGATTCAAGAAGATGATCAACAAATGGTTGAAAAGGAAAACTTAAAGGTTGTAACAAACAAACAACCTAATGAATTCCAGCTAGAAGATCTTATGTTTGCTTGGAAAGTAGCGAAGTATGTGAAATCAAATGCCATTGTCTTTGCCAGAAATCTTCAAACCATCGGCATTGGTGCTGGCCAAATGAGCAGAGTGAATTCAGCAAAAATAGCAAGTCTGAAAGCAGCAGCAGCTAATCTAGATACAACTGGGGCTGTAATGGCATCAGATGGGTTTTTTCCATTCAGTGATAGCATTCAGATGGCTTCTGATAATGGAATTGGATCTATAATTCAACCGGGCGGTTCAATAAAAGATCAAGAAGTTATTGATGAAGCTAATAATAAAAATATTTCCATGGTTTTTACTGGGATGAGACATTTTAGACATTAAAAAATGCAAGCAAAGAATAGAGTACTGATAGTTGGCAGTGGTGGCAGAGAGCATGCTTTCACCTGGAAGATCTCACAGTCAGAAAAAGTTGAAAAAATATTCGTGGCCCCAGGAAATGCTGGCACAGAAGAGGAAGCTAAAACAACGAACGTAGATATCCCCCCTAATGATATTGCATCTCTGATTCAATTCTCCAAAGATAATAAAATAAATCTTGTGGTTGTTGGACCTGAAGATCCATTAGTTAAGGGAATCACTGATCAATTTAGTGCTGAGGGAATAAACTGCTTTGGTCCTACTGCAAAAGCTGCACAACTTGAAGGATCAAAAGAATATTCAAAGATGTTCATGCAGAAATACCGTATACCAACAGCTAATTATTCTTCATTCAATAATGCCCTTGAAGCTAAAAAATATGTTAAGAACAAAACATATCCACTAGTTATAAAGGCTGATGGTCTTGCTGCTGGAAAAGGAGTGGTGATTGTAGAAAATTATAAATCTGCAATAGATAACATAGATGACTTTATGGATAA
>CAZVRH010000043.1:8893-12936 GCA_964629335.1 uncultured Woeseia sp. | reverse complement strand
CCAAAGTAAAATGGTACGTTAAAGTACAAAATCATAAACTCTGGAAGTAAGCAGACGAGCATGATATACAATCCTCCCCAAAATGTTAACCTTGTTAACACTTTATCTATATATTGAGCCGTCTGATGACCCGGTCTAATTCCAGGCATAAACGCACCTGATCTTTGTAAATTATCAGCTGTATCCTTGGAATCAAAGACCAAGGCAGTGTAAAAAAAACAGAAAAACATAATTAAAGAAGCATAAAGAAGTATATATATCGGTTGCCCTGGAGCTAACTGTGCTGCAATATCTTGGAGCCAATCAAATCCTTCAGAAGTTCCAAACCAACTAGCAATGGTAGCTGGAAACAAGATTATACTTGATGCAAATATAGGTGGAATTACTCCAGACATATTGATTTTAAATGGCAAATGAGTTGATTGGCTCTGTAATAATCTCCTGCCCTGCTGTCTCTTAGCATAATTGACAGGTATTCTCCTTTGGCCTCTTTCTATAAAAACCACAAAAGTAGTAACAGCTAAGACTAAAATTAATAGTATCAATACCAGTGCACTGGATATTTCTCCAGTATTTGCTAGCTCCAAGGTTCCGCCAATTGCAGAAGGTAAGCCTGATATAATGCTAGCCAAAATAATCATTGAGATTCCATTACCGAGACCCCTTTCAGTAATCTGCTCACCCAACCACATTAGGAACATAGTTCCAGTTACAAGCGTTACACATGAAGTAAAAACGAAATTAAATCCTGGTGAAACTACCACTCCCTGATTTTGAAGTGCTATGGATGCTCCCACAGATTGGAAAGATGCTAAAAAAACGGTCCCATATCTTGTGTATTGTGTAATTTGTCTCCTGCCTGATTCGCCTTCTTTTTTTAGTTCCTTTAAAGATGGAATGGTCACACTGGCCATTTGCATTACAATCGAACAGGAAATATAAGGAAAAATACCTAGTGCAAAAATACTTAGCCTTTCTAACGCTCCACCTGAGAACATATTAAACATGCTTAAAATAGTTCCAGACTGTTCATCAAAAAAGTTCTGTAGTGCATTCGGGTCAATACCAGGGACAGGTATATATGTACCAATTCTATAAACAATTAAAGCTCCTGCAAGAAATAGAAGTCTTTGCCTTAATTCTACAAACCGAGTCATCTCACCGAGTGCAGATCTTGCTGTATTTGTTTGAGTCTTGGCCATGATTATTCTAAAATTTTACCTCCCGAATCAAGAATAGCTTTCTTAGCATTTGAAGATAGGTTAAGTCCTTGAATAGTAACAGCATTTTTTATTTCACCAGATGCAATAATTTTAATATTTTGAATATACCTAGGGACAATATTTTCATTTTTTAATGCTTCTAAATCTATAATTTCTGCTTTAATACGATCCAACTGATCTAACCTAAGCTCTGAGGTTTCTTTTTTGCTTCTAGATGCAAATCCTCTTTTTGGTAGTCTTCTTTGTAGAGGCATTTGCCCGCCTTCAAAACCAACCTTGTGGAAACCACCTGATCTTGATTTCTGTCCTTTGTGACCTTTGCCTGAAGTCTTTCCTAATCCTGAAGCATGGCCTTTGCCTTTCCTAGATTTATGAGTAGTGCTACCTTTATTAGGTTTTATTGTATTTAATTTCATTATTAAACTTCCTCAACTTCTAGAAGATACTTCACCTTATTGATCATTCCTAAATTCTCTGGTGTTGCATCCACCTCAATCGTTTGATTGATTTTTCTTAAACCCAATCCAGATAAAGATGCCTTATGCTTCTTTATCCTTCCAAAACGACTTTTAACCAGTTTTATTTTTATTTTTTTTTCTTTTTTGCTCATTATGTAAATATTTTAGATACAGGGATGCCTCTTCTCTTTGCAACTCTTTGTGGTGATCTCATCGAATCAAGTGCATTAATAGTTGCTCTCACTAAATTAATTGGGTTTCTAGACCCATAACTCTTAGCTAGGATGTTTCTGATTCCAACACATTCAAAAACTGCTCGCATTGCTCCACCTGCAATAATACCTGTACCATCAGCAGCCGGCTGCATATAAACTTTAGAGGCACCATGCCTTCCTGTAGTCTCGTAGTAAATTGTCTCTTTATTCAGTGCGACGGAATGCAGATCTTTTCTAGCAGCTTGCATTGCTTTTTGAATTGCTAAAGGTACTTCTTTAGCTTTCCCGTAGCCCATACCTATTTTCCCTTTACCATCTCCGACAACTGTAATAGCAGCAAATCCGAATTGTCTGCCTCCTTTGACTACCTTAGCAACCCTATTAACTGCTACTAACTTTTCAATCAAATCATCATTTTGTTTATTTGTATTCATAATTATTAGTTTTAAAAATTAAGTCCTTTTTCTCTTGCAGCCTCTGCAAGTGCTTTAACTCTGCCATGATATAAAAATCCAGATCTGTCAAATGCAACTTTTTCAATTTTAGCTTCCTTAGCTTTCTGAGCAATTGAGTGGCCTACAATTTTAGCAACATCCTTTTTACCCTTAGTTTTTTCATTAATAAGTTTTCTAACTTCTGGATCTAAACTAGATGCTGCAGCAACTACTGCATTGTCTTCTGGTGCAATTATCTGTGCATATATATGCTTTGAAGATCGATGAACACTTAGTCTGTACTGTTCTAATTCCTTTATTTTAGAACGGGTTTTCCTAGACCTTCTTTTTCTTTTTTCTAATTTAGTAACCATTTATTTAAATCTCATTTTTAGACCTGTTTCTTTGTTTCCTTAAGGGTAATCTGTTCACCTTTATATCTGACACCCTTGCCTTTATAAGGTTCAGGGGGCCTGATAGATCTTAATTCTGCCGCAACTTGGCCAACTTTTTGTTTATCAATACCTGTTATGACTACTTCTGTTTGAGATGGAGTAGAAATCTCTATTCCTTCTGGGATTTCATAATTTACGGGATGAGAGAAACCTAAAGTTAAATTAAGTGTTTTACCTAGGGATTTTGCACGATATCCCACCCCAACCAGCTCTAATTCCTTTGAGTATCCTTCAGTAACACCCGTAACCATATTATTTATTAGACTTCTATACGTTCCCGCAGCAGCTCTAGAAAACTTAGATTTTGAAGTTGAATTAACGGTTACTTGGTCCTCTTCTATTTTTACTTCAACTTGACGAATAAGACTTAGCTCAAGCTCTCCTTTTTGCCCTTCTATATGCAATACTTCACCTTCCTGAAGAGACACTTTAACGGATTCAGGAAAATTAACAGGTTGTTTCTCAATTCTAGACATAATTTAAGCCACCACACATAAAACTTCGCCACCATGACCATTTTCTCTTGCTTGTCGATCGCTCATGATTCCTTTAGAAGTTGAAATTACTGCTATTCCTAACCCACCCATAACCTTAGGCAATTCATTTGTAGATCTATATACCCTTAATCCTGGTCTGCTTACTCTATTTATTTCTTCAATAACAGGTTTACCTTCAAAATATTTTAAATCTATTATTAAATTGTTTTTATTACCTGCAATTTCTTCATTGTTAAGGCCTTTAATGTACCCTTCTTCAAGAAGCACCTTTGCAATACTCTCTTTGTTTTTTGAATACGGAATAGAAACAGATAATGCATTTATTTTATGTGCATTTCTGATTCTAGTTAGCATATCTGCTATTGGGTCTGTCATCGTCATAATTTCTTCCTAATCTTCTTTACCAGCTTGCTTTATGTAAACCTGGTATATTCCCCTTCATCGCTTCTTCTCTTAATTTATTTCTCCCAAGTCCAAATTTTCTATAGAAACCTTTAGGTCTTCCTGAAATTGCACATCTATTTCTTAATCTGGATGGACTCGCATTCCGTGGCATTTTCTGTAACTTAATTCGTGCATCATTCTTTTCCTCATAGCTCGCATCCGAATCATTAATAATTTTCTTTAAAGCTGCTCTCTTTTGAGCAAAACGTTCAACTGTTTTAACTCGTTTTAATTCTCTTTGAACTAATGCTTTTCTTGTCATTTATTTACCTTCCTCATTTTTGTCTTCTGCTGCCTCAACTTGTTCTTCTGCTGCC
>CAZVRH010000043.1:3511-8793 GCA_964629335.1 uncultured Woeseia sp. | reverse complement strand
TCTTCTGCTGCCTCAACTTGTTCTTCTGCTGCCGCCTGAGAACTCTTCTCTTTAATAGGAAAATTGAAGGCTTTTAATAAAGCAAGTGCATCTTCATCATTTTTTGCTGTTGTTGTAATACTTATGTCTAATCCTCTTATCTTATCTATATTGTCATAATCAATTTCAGGAAAAATTATCTGCTCTTTTACACCGATACTATAATTACCATTCCCATCAAAGGATCTCTGATTAAGCCCCCTAAAATCTCTTACCCTGGGCAATGCAATATTAATAAGACGGTCTAAGAATTCATACATTCTGTCCCTCCTAAGGGTTACTTTGACTCCTATAGGCATACCTTCTCGAATTTTGAATGAGGCAACAGATTTTTTTGCTCTAGTTATAACTGCTTTTTGTCCAGATAACTTTTCCATATCAGATTGAGCTTTCTCAATAGCCTTTTTATCTTGTAAAATTTCTCCTACTCCCATATTAAGAGTAATTTTCTTAATCTCAGGCACTTGCATTAAGTTATTAAAGCCAAGTGTTTTCTTTAATCCAGGCCTAATATCTTGATTGTATTTTTCTTTCAACCTTGACATACCTATATATCCACAACTTCATTATTAGATTTGAAATATCTTACTTTTGTCCCATCTTCTAGTTTTTTTATTCCCACCTTATCGCCTTTATTAGTTATAGGATTTAAGAGCATTACATTAGAAATATGTATCGGCATTTCTTTCTCTATAATTCCTGATTCTTGGCCTGTATTTGGATTTCCTTTTTGATGTTTCTTTACGAGATTAATATTTTCAACAAGAACTTTTGAGTTATTTAAGACGTTCAAAACCTGACCAGTCCTACCCTTATCTTTTCCGGATAAAACAATTACATCATCGCCTTTTTTTATCTTTTTCAAAAATTACCCCTTAAATCACTTCTGGAGCCAAAGAAATTATTTTCAAATATTTCTTCGCTCTAAGTTCCCTTGTCACTGGACCAAAAACTCTTGTTCCAATTGGTTCTCTTTTATTATCTAGAAGAACAGCGGCATTACCGTCAAACCTTATTAGCGAGCCATCCGATCTTCGAACTCCATGTTTTGTCCTAACAACAAGAGCATCGTAAACATCACCTTTTTTCACTTTCCCACGAGGGATAGCATCCTTAATAGTGACTTTAATGACATCGCCAATTTTTGCATATCTCTTTCTAGAACCACCTAATACCTTAATACATAGAACTTTCCTAGCTCCGCTATTGTCTGCAATGTTTAAAACTGTTTCTGTTTGAATCATTCTTTTTACCTTAGTCTTCTTGGCTCGTCTTAATAACCTTACTCAAAACCCACGATTTATTTTTTGAAATAGGCTTTGATTCTTGGATGGACACAATATCACCAATCTTTGAAATCATCTCCTGATCATGTGCAAGAATTTTTGATGTTTTGTACACATATTTGTTGTACAAGGGGTGTTTCATTCTTCTCTGAATAGAAACAGTAATAGTCTTCTCCATGGAATTACTGACAACTCTACCCGTAATTGTTTTTTTAACTTTGTTTCTAGCCTCTTTAATCATTTGATTTCTCTTTTAAAATTGTTCTTAGCCTAGCTATATCTTTTTTTATGTTCCTAAACTGGCTGGTATTAGATAACTGACCAGTTGCAGCTTGAAGCTTTAATTTAAAATGCTCTTCAAGAAGGTCATCTAATATCTTCTCTATATCTAGGTTAGACTTTGATCTAATCTCTTTTAGGTCAATCATATTATTTGCCTACTAACAAATTTTGTGGTTACAGGAAGCTTAGCAGCAGCAAGCTTAAAAGCTTCCTCAGCTAAGCTTTCCTCTACACCACTCATTTCATATAAAATTCTTCCAGGTTGTATCTGTGCAACCCAATACTCCACATTACCTTTACCCTTACCTTGTCTGACCTCTAGAGGTTTTTTTGTTATAGGTTTATCAGGGAAGATTCTTATCCATATTTTTCCGCCTCTTTTTATATGTCTGGTCATAGCTCTTCTTGCTGCCTCTATCTGTCGAGCAGTGATCCTGCCTCTACCCGTCGCTTTAAGACCATATTCACCAAAATTGATAGTGCTACCTCTAGAGGCTAGGCCTCTATTTTTGCCTTTCATTTGTTTTCTATATTTTGTTCGTTTTGGTTGTAGCATCTCTAATTCTTTGATTTTATTTTTTTAATTACTTTCTTCTTCTTGAAAAATCCACACTTTGACACCTATGATTCCATAGGTTGTTTTAGCCTCTGAAACACCATAATCAATATTTGCTTTAAGGGTATGTAGTGGGACCCTACCTTCTTGGTACCACTCAGATCTTGCTATCTCAGCTCCATTGAGCCTTCCAGATATTTTCACTTTAATTCCACTTGCCCCAAGCCTCATGGTATTTGTAACTGCTCTTTTCATTGCTCTCCTATAAAGTACTCTCCTTTCTAACTGTTGAGTTATAGATGAGGCAACGAGTTTTGCATCGAGCTCTGGTTTCTTGATTTCATTGATATTGAGAAGCACATTATTAATAGATGTATCGAGTAGTTTTGCTACTTCCTTTCTCAAAGACTCAATCCCTTCACCTTTTTTTCCAATAACAATTCCTGGCCTAGCAGAGAATATGGCAACAGTTATATTCTCAGAGCTTCTCTCAATTTGAATCTTGCTCACTGCAGCATCCTTCAATTTCTTATTGAGATATTCCCTGATTTTAAAATCCTGAAAAACATTCTTAGAATAATCTGAAGAATTTGAGAACCACTTGGATGCCCAGCTTTTGCTTATTCCTAATCTAATTCCTGTTGGATGTACTTTTTGTCCCATAATTTATTCGTCCGATATTTCTATAGTTATATGACTATTTCTTTTAAGTATTCTTGTGCCTCTTCCTCTTGCTCTAGCTCTAAACCTTTTAAAAGTTGGTGCCTCATCAACATAAGCATTAGATACCTTTAGATCATCAATATCTAAACCAAAATTATTTTCTGCATTAGCTACAGCTGAATCTAAAACCTTGCTAACAATTTTTGCACCCTTCTGAGGTAAAAATTGAACCAGTTTCATAGCTTGCAATACCTCGGAACCCCTAATCATATCTATTATTAAGCGTGTCTTTTGAGGCGATATTCTTGCATATCTTAATTTTGAAGTTACTTTCATAATTCTTTAAACCTTAGTCTTCCGATCTCCTGAGTGACCTCTGAATAATCTTGTTGGTGCAAATTCTCCTAATTTGTGTCCAACCATATTTTCAGAAATTAAAATAGGAACATGCTCTCTTCCGTTGTGAACTGAAATTGTCATTCCCACCATATCCGGAATAACCATTGATCTTCTAGACCATGTTTTAATCCTTGCTCTACCTCCTTCAGTCATTGCTTTTTCTACTTTCTTCTGTAGATGGAGGTCAACAAATGGTCCTTTTTTTATTGATCTAGGCATAACTATTTCCTTTTCCTTCTTCTTCGAACTATAAATTTATCTGTAGTTTTATTTGATCTAGTTTTAAATCCTTTTGTAGGCAAACCCCATGGTGAAACAGGATCTCTTCCCCCGGATGTTTTACCTTCTCCACCTCCATGTGGGTGGTCTATTGGGTTCATAGCTACACCCCTTACTGTCGGTCTAACTCCCCTCCATCTTTTGGCACCTGCTTTACCTAATTTTCTTAGATTATGCTCAGAATGACCCACTTCACCGATAGTAGCTCTACATGTAATCAATACTTTTCTAACCTCTCCAGATTTGAGGCGTAGCGTGGCATAATTACCTTCTTTTGCAAGTAGTTGGGCACTCGTTCCTGCGGATCGTGCAATTTGAGCACCTTTACCAGGCTTCATCTCAATACAATGAACCACAGTACCAACCGGAATGTTATTAAGTGGCAGTGTATTTCCATTTTCCACTGGTGCACTCTCACCAGACACTACTCGGTCTCCTTGCTTGAGCTTTCTTGGAGCTATTATGTATTTTCTTTCACCATCCTTATATAAAAGTAGCGCTATATGTGCAGACCTATTCGGATCATATTCTATTCTCTCTACAACAGCAGATATATCATCTTTGTTTCGTTTAAAATCTATATTTCTATAGAGCTTCTTATGACCTCCTCCTATATGTCTTGTTGTCATCCTGCCTTTATTATTTCTTCCGCCTGATTTTTTCAATCCCTTAACTAAGGATTTTACTGGTCGGCCATTATGAAGATCTTCAGATTTGATTGTTTGTACAAATCTTCTTCCAGGTGATGTTGGTTTTGCTTTAATAATTGCCATTTTTTTATACTTCTGTGTTCATAAAATCTAAATTTTGACCTTCTTCAAGTTTGATATAAGCCTTCTTCCAATCTTTGGTCCTACCTTGTCTCATTCCCATCCTTTTACTCTTGCCCTTTACTGAAATAGTTTTTACGGAACTAACTTTCACCTTAAACATTTCTTCAACTGCTTTTTTTATTTGTTTTTTATTTGCATCAGTTCTAACCCTAAAAGCAATTTGGCCGCTATTCTGACTCAACAAGGTACTCTTTTCAGAAACATGCGGTGATATAAGAATAGATCTTAGTTGATCATGTCTAATTTTTTGACTCATCCGTATATACTCTCAATCTTTTTTATTCCTTCAGCATCAATAAGAACATTCTCATGTCTAATTAAACTTAAAGGGTTTATTTTTTCGGCGCTTATTAGCTCCACTCTTGGGATATTTCTTGTGGCGAGATCTAGATTATTTTCTTTCTGATCAACAACAATTAAAGCATCATCTATTTGAAGGTCATTAAGGACTTTAACCATTTCTTTTGTTTTAGGTTCCTTAATTACTAGTGAATCTATTAGTATTAATCTTTTACTTTTTAATAAACTAGAAAGGATAGATTTAATTGCTGTTTTATATTCTTTTCTATTAATCTTCTTCTTAAAATTTCTATTATTGTGGGCAAAAGTTTTTCCTCCGCCAACCCATAGTGGGCTCCTAATAGTTCCAGCTCTTGCTCTACCAGTGCCCTTTTGTCGCCATGGCTTAACCCCTCCACCTCTAGCATCAGAACGATTTTTATGGCCTTTTGTGGCTGATCTAGCATTGGATAAATAGGAAGTTATTACCTGATGAACCAAGCCATCATTGATCTCAGCGTCAAAAATTGATTTCTCCAAATCAATACTCTTTGCTTTAGTGTTATCTTGTTTCTTTATATCAACTTTCATTATTCTTTGTTCTTTTCTTTAGCTTCTGCTTCTGGGGTTTCTTCTGGTTGAGCTTCTGCTTCTGGGGTTTCTTCT
>CAZVRH010000043.1:0-3411 GCA_964629335.1 uncultured Woeseia sp. | reverse complement strand
GGGGTTTCTTCTGGTTGAGCTTCTGCTTCTGGGGTTTCTTCTGGTTGAGCTTCTGGAAATATATCTCTTTCTTCTTGTCTTGATTTTATTGAAGGTGTAATCACTAAATAACTATTATCATGTCCCGTACAAGATCCTTTTATAAAAAGAAGATTTCTGTCAATATCGATGTCAATAATTTCCAGATTTTGAATAGTTCTATTAACATTACCCATTTGACCAGACATCTTTTTACCCTTAAAGACTCTCCCTGGAGTTTGGTTTTGACCAATAGACCCAGGTGCTCTATGTGCTAATGAATTCCCGTGGCTTGCATCTTGCATGCTAAAATTATGTCTCTTGATTACGCCAGCATAACCTTTACCAATCGTCTTTCCTGAAACATCAACCTTCTCACCTTTTTGAAAGAAATTTACTGTTATTTGCTTGCCTGCTTTAACTTTTTCAACCTCATGCTTACTTAATCTAAATTCATGAAGTTTTAATCTAGGTTCTTTATTTTCCGAGAGTAAATTGCCTTGAGCAGGCTTTGTTAATTTTTTGGCTTTACTTCCTGCTGAAACTTGAATTGCATCATAGCCGTCAGTATCTTTTGTCTTAATTCTATTAATGAAATTAGGATTTGCTTGGACAATAGTAACCGGTACAGAACGTCCGTCGTCCGTAAAAACTCTCGTCATTCCGCATTTTTTCCCAACAATGCCTATCATTCAATGATCCTAAAAAATAATTTAAATTTTTTATATTTATATTTTTCATTAATTTTTCTATAGCAGAAAATAATGATAAGTCATTGATATATATAGTTTTTATGCCAATAACTGATTAAAATATTAATTCTGCTTACCCAACGCTCTTCTATCTCTCTAATGCCCATATAGAATGGCTAATTATATGCACTAAATGCTTAGCCCCAAAAGCGTCGTGGAATTATATCAATTTTGAACTTCAGTTCAATTTAATTTGAACATCTACACCAGCTGGTAATTCAAGCTTCATCAGAGCATCCACCGTCTTGTCGTTAGGATTTAGGATATCCATTACTCTCTTGTGTGTAGTGAGTTCATATTGGTCCCTAGCATCTTTATTAACATGAGGTGATATTAGGACAGTAAACCTCTCCCTTGAAGTAGGAAGAGGGATTGGCCCTGATACTGTAGATCCCGTTCTTCTTGCTGTTTCAACAATTTCTTCAGTTGAAGCATCAATAAGCTTATGATCAAATGATTTTAGTCGTATTCTAATTGTCTGATTGTCTGCCATCTACTCTTATCCTTCCTTAATTGATAAAGCTTCAGCTTGTTGCTTAGGGGCTTCGCTATATTTTTCAAATTCCATAGTATAAGTTGCTCTTCCCTGGCTCATAGACCTGAGGTCAGTTGCATAACCAAACATTTCGGCTAAAGGAACTTCTGCTTTAATAATTTTTCCCGCAGGTGATTCATCCATACCTTGCAAAATACCTCTCCTTCTATTTAAATCACCATTTACATCACCCATATAATCTTCTGGAGTAACTACCTCAACCTTCATTACTGGCTCTAATAGCACTGGATCAGCCTTTAGAGCTCCCTCTTTAAAAGCCATAGACCCAGCTACCCTGAAAGCTACCTCACTAGAATCTACATCATGAAATGAGCCATCATATAAAGTTACTTTCACATCTACCACAGGAAAGCCTGTAATTACTCCATTCGCCATCTGTTCTTTAATGCCTTTGTCAACTGCAGGAATAAATTCTTTTGGTATAGCGCCGCCTGTGATTTCATTGACAAATTCATATCCTATGCCTGGCTCTTGGGGTTCCATTCTTATATAGACATGTCCATATTGACCTCTTCCACCTGATTGCCTTACAAACTTTGCCTCTTGCTCAACATTTTGTCTAATGGTTTCCCTATACGCAACCTGAGGTCTACCAACATTTGCATCAACATTAAATTCTCTAGATAACCTGTCAACTATAATATCTAGATGTAATTCTCCCATGCCTGAGATAATTGTTTGCCCTGATTCTTCGTCAGTCTTGACTTGGAAAGAAGGATCTTCCTTAGCTAATTTTTGAAGACCTATACCCATTTTAGATTCATCTTCTGTTGACTTTGGCTCAACTGCTACAGAAATTACTGGATCTGGAAATTCCATTTTCTCTAAAGTAATAATGCTTTTAAGATCTGATAAAGTATCTCCAGTCGTCACGTTTTTTAAACCAACCGCAGCCGCAATGTCACCAGCTCGTACTTCTTTAATTTCTTCTCTTGTATTTGAATGCATTTGCAGGATTCGGCCTATTCTCTCCTTTTGACTTTTCAATGGATTATAGATTGTATCCCCAGAATTCAAGACTCCAGAATACACTCTAAAAAATGTTAAATTACCAACATAGGGATCATTCGCAATCTTAAAAGCTAAAGCAGAAAATTTCTCTTCATCATCTGATTTTCTGCTGCTATCTGATCCATCTTCTGCAATACCGACAATTGATGGCTTATCTATTGGTGATGGTAAAAAATGAATAACAGCATCTAGCATTGCTTGAACACCCTTATTCTTAAATGCTGATCCACAAATAACAGGAACAATCTCATTAGCAAGAGTTCTCGTCCTTATCCCTTCAATAATCTCGTCGTTAGATAATTCTCCATCTTCTAAATAACTGTTTAGAAGTTCTTCAGTTGCCTCAGCAGCTGCCTCTATCATCAGTTCTCTATATTCCTCACACAGAGGAAGAAGTTCTTCAGGTATCTCCTCTTCAACGTAGGTTGCACCGAGGTCATCTTCACTCCAATTAATTGCCTT
Source organism: uncultured Woeseia sp. (assembly GCA_964629335.1). Lineage (GTDB taxonomy): Bacteria > Pseudomonadota > Gammaproteobacteria > Steroidobacterales > UBA11654 > CACPJA01. Next base: position 612 of record CAZVRH010000043.1, on the reverse strand, counting down.
CATTCTAATAAGATCAATCACTCCTTTAAACTTTTCCTCTGCACCAATCGGAACTTGAATTGGAACTGCGTTTGCTCCAAGACGTTCTTTTATCTGATCAACCACTCTCAAAAAGTCTGCACCAGCTCTGTCCATTTTATTGACAAAAGCTAATCTAGGCACAGCATACTTATTTGCTTGACGCCAAACTGTCTCCGATTGTGGTTCCACTCCACCTACTGCACAAAAAACAGCCACTGCACTATCTAGGACTCTAAGTGACCTTTCAACTTCGATAGTGAAGTCAACATGTCCGGGAGTATCAATAATATTAATTCTATGCTGATCAAATTGTTGGTCCATGCCTTGCCAAAAACAAGTTGTTGCTGCCGATGTTATAGTTATTCCTCTTTCTTGTTCTTGTTCCATCCAATCCATAACTGCATTGCCGTCATGCACTTCTCCTATCTTGTGAGATATACCAGTGTAAAACAGCACACGCTCTGTTGTGGTTGTTTTCCCAGCATCAATATGAGCCATGATTCCTATATTTCTATATCTATCAATTGGAGTTTGTCTAGCCATTAGATTGTCCTATAAGAATTCCAGAGTTTCGCTTACCAACGAAAATGA